>NZ_QLTL01000001.1:272671-441242 GCF_003269045.1 Pseudomonas sp. URMO17WK12:I7
CACAGTCTCGGACATTGTGCAGTTCCTGTGGGAGCGGGTTTACCCGCGAAGGGGCCGATACAGGTTTGCACCTTCAGAACTGCACATCCAGAATCACATTGTCGAGGTAACTCGCCGCCGGCGGCGTAACCTGGTCGGTATAGACCTTGGCGTTGTAGTTGAATATCTGGCTACCCGTCCCCGTCCCGTTGCCTGGGTTCACGTCAGCATCGCTACTCGAGCGCCGGGCGGTAGTCAGCGACCCCCAGCGCACAGTCCCTGCGCTCTTGAAGATGTCATAGGCCAGGTAGTTGCCCGCCGTGGACTTCATCCGTCGCCGCCCGCCCGATACGTTCTCCCCATCATTCAAGCCCACCGTATAGGCACTGCCTTTGGTGCAAGACAGGCTCACGCTCTGGCTTACCGTACCGAACCCGGCCACCACCGGCGCGCTGCCGAAGCTGATGTTGGGTGTGGTGATCTGGCAGTCGTTGCTCACGGTCAGGGTGACAGTCAGGTTCTGGGTCCCTGAACCGATGTCACGCCCGAGGCAGATGGCACCAACGCCGATGCCGGAGCAGTAGTTCCAGCTCCAGGCAACCGTGAGGTTTTCCTGGTACAGACCTGCCGCGACGTTGCTGCCCACCTGGGTGCGCAAGTAAAGCGGCACGGACTTGGGCGTGGTGCCGCCAAGCAGGCCGAGCAAGTCGATGATGCCGTTGCGGGCGAAGTCGAACTGCACGCCGCGGCTGATCGGGTAGTTGGTGCTGTTATCGGCGTACAGGGTGTAGCCGATGACGTCGCCGGTGGGGCCGACCAGGCCGCTGGTTCCCGAGGCCGAGGTGATGGTGGCGTTGAAGTGGTCGGTGGAGGTCAGCAGGCTCAGCAGGGACCCCGTGCACTGCAGCCCCGAGTTGGTCGACGAAGCGGTCTGCACAGTGGTGCGTACCAAGGTCGAGTTGATCGTTCCGAACGCCGCCGGCAACGTGGGCACGGACGAACACAATGCCCAGGCGGAACCCGCAGGCAGCATCAGCAGCGCACACCATAGCCGCTTCATCGGCACACCAGCGGGCCGATCAGCGGGACTGTACCTTGCGTATCGGGCAAATCGAATTCGACCACGCACTGCCCTCCTCCTTCCAGCATTACCTGCAGGCGGTTGTGCGGCGACAGGTTCTCCAGGTATACCAGCCCATCCCAACCGACCACGGCCTGGCTGCCGCTTTCCTGGTGGTTGACCTTGCTACCGAGCTTCAAAGGTTGCTGGTTACCGTCGACCAGCTCGATGCTCGCCGCCAGCACCCGCTTGAGCGGGAATTCCAGCAGGTAGCCGCTGCCACGGCGCACTGCCACCCGTTGCTCGACTTCGGCGGCCAGCACGTCGGGCGGCAGGTTCATCGGGTCGATCTCGTACTTGCCGCGATAGTAGCCGCTGCTGTACGGCACCAGCAGGTGACCGCTGCGGTCGGTGCGGCCGATTTCCTGGTTCTCGTAGCGCACCGGCACGTCGGCGTAGCCGCTGGTACTGACCACCACAAAGGCATCGTCGATACGGTTGGCCGCGTATACGCCGGAATCCATCCACACCAGCGAACCACTGGCATCGGCCCAGCGGGTCATCTCGCCACTGCTGCCGTACACACCGGCCTGCAACTGCACCGACTGCATGCGCCAGGTGACGTCTGCCTGGCGATAGGCATCGCGGTCGCTACCGCTGGCATAGCCGAGGTTGTAGCCCACGCCACCGCCCACTGGCACCGCACGGCTGTAGTTGACCCGTTGCAGGCTCTCGCCGTCCTTGCTGCGCTCGGTGCTCACGGCCAGGGTGCTGCCGAAATCGAACGGGATCACCACCTGCGCCTGCACCGCCCAGTTACTGTCGCCGACCTCGCGGTTGGCCGACAGGTACAGGCTGCTGTTACCCCACAGCGGCTTGCTCCAGCTCAGGTTGATCAGCCGGGTGCGCGTGCCATCGCCGGCGCGAACATCGAAATAGCCGGCGCCCAGGCTGCCGTATTGGTTGAGGTTGACGCTCAGGGTCACCTGCTCGCTACGCTGGCTCAGCTGCATGTCGGGAATGTCGACCCGGGTCAGGTCGGCATACTCGCCGTGGCGTTGCACACGCTGATAGTTGAAGCCGAAACGCTGGCTGTTGTACTGGTAGCCGAGGGCGACCTGGTGGCCCTTCTCACCCTCGAACCGGCTCTGCGCCAAGGCCGCATTGAGCACGCCGAACGTGCCCACGCGCATGTTGCCGCCCAGGCCACCCAGCAGCAGCGAATCGGCGGTCTCGGCATGGGTTTCCACGGTGAAATTGTCGCTGATGCCATGGCGCAGGCTGGCCGAGGCAACACCGGTACCGTAGCCGAAGTCTTCCACGGCATAGTCGCGACGCAGGCTACCGGCGGCCACCGAGAAGTCCGACAGGCCTTTTTGCAGCAGGCTGCTGGTGACGTAGAACGGCAACGTGGTGGACACCTGCCGGCCAAGGGCGTCAGTGGTCACTACCACTGCCTCACCGGCACCATTGATGAACGGCACGTTGGTCAGGGTGTACGGGCCTGGCTGCAATTCGGTGGTGCTGGACTTGTAGCCATTGATGAACAGGTCCAGCGAGGTCGGCACCGCCGCTTCACCGGCAAACGCCGGCAAAGGGTAGGTGACCAGGTCTGGGCGCGCGCCAAAGTCACGCGACAGTTGAATGCCGCCGACCCGTACCGAGCTGGTCCAGGGCAAGGCCCCGGTAACGAAGTCGCCAGCCTCATAGGTCAGCAGGCGTTGTTCGTCGGTGAAACGCCAGGTGGTGTCGTAGCGCAGGAAGCCTTGGCGGCTGTCATCTTGCGCGCCATTGAACGACCGGCGCCACTGGCCGGTGCTCGAGAACGTGCCCCAGCTGTCGAACAGGCGCAGCTCGTTCCAGGCGGCCAGGTAGGAGCCGCCGTCATCGGTGTCGTTGAGGTACACGTCGTAGTTGAACAAGGCGCCAAAGCTGCTGCGCGCCTCGCTGGCCGGGTACAGGCCGCGGTCGCCGACCTGCTGGTCCGGCAGCCAGGCCGCAGGCACCTGCAGCAACAGGCGCTGGTTCTGGCTGTCGTAATCGGCATGCAGGCCCGCCACATCGTCCAGCGCCACCTCACCCTGCGGGTCGCCCGGCAGCTTGACGCCCAGGCTGCGCAGCACGTCGTTGTCCAGGTACAGGCGCCCGGCACGTTGCTGCACTGGCACCAGCTCAGCCCTGGGCATCTGGTTCACCAGCAGGTCCAGGTACAGCGTGGCGTCGGCGATGGCCATGGACTCGCCGGGCGGCGGTGGCAGGTCGTCGGCCAGCGCAAGGCAGGGGCCGAACAAGGTCAGCCCCAGGCACCAGCGGCGCGAAGCCCGCGACAGCCATCTCACACACGGATTCCGACCATTGCCAGGTCCTCCATGGCCCTTGCCCTTCATACGGCGACGGGCTCATTGCCCTTGCCGGATCGCTTCGGCTGTTTCCTGGCCGTTCACCCTCCCCTTGATCACGCTGCCAGCGTTCGGCGCCACCGGCGCCGGCCAGCGCATGCTGGCACCTGGCAAAACATAGCCGAGCAGGCCCTCGGCCAAAGGCTTGGCCTGGCCGCCCTGCTGCACCACCACATCGGTCAGGCGCGCATGCACCGGGCCGGTGTTGCGCATTTCCACATAGGGTTTGCCCTGCACCGTCACTGGGCGCCAGCTCAGCTGCGGCGTGCCGACCCCGGCGGCATTGCGCTTGCCCTCCGGGTCGGCCTTGCCCCACAGCCCCTCGCCGTAGACGAACAGCGGCACGGAATAACGCATCTGCAGGCGGATTGCTGCCGTGGTGCCCGAGCTGCCAGCATCGGCCGGCAAGGGCGAAGGGATTTCATCGATGATGATCCGGTAGGCCTGCTCCTGACCGGCCGGCGAGCTGCCGGTGCGGGTCAGGCGTATCAGTTGCTTCTGACCTGGGGGGATGTTGGCCACCGGCGGGCTACCGATGATTTCGCGCTGGGCCTGGTACTGCTCCTGATAGTCGCCCTGGCGCCAGGCGAACACTCGAACCTGCAGGCTGGCCGGGGCCGAGCCGCGATTCTCCAGCCACAGCGCACCAGCCTTCTGGTCGGCCTCCAGCACCGGGTCGATCGGCCAGATCAGCACTGAAGTGGCTGCCTTCACCGGCAGGCTCGCCAGTAGCAACAAACCGATTACACCCTGCGCCCACTTCGCGCCTACCCCCATGCCACTCTCCTTGGTTTCTTTTTCTTGGGTGCTGGTGTGTTCACCAGGTCACCGATACTTGCACCACATCGGTGTAGGTCCCGGCCGGCAAGGTGCCGGGCAACTGGGTACGGCCATACACCGGCAATTTGATAGCTGTGGCATCCGTGTAACTCACCGTCACGCTCTGGCCGATGCCCAAGGCCTGGCTGAAGGCCGCGTCCCGGTACAACTGGTAGGCCAGCACTTGTGTGCCGCCGGTGCGCTTGAGGTTGCGCGTGCCACTGGCGCTGTTCTGGCCGCCGTCCAGGCTCATGCTCAGGGCCACCCCTGGCGTGCACTGGAAGGTCACCGTGGTCCCTCCCAGCGAGGTACTCAGGGTACTGGTGGCCAGCGCCGACTGGGTGCCGAAATTGAGCACGCCATAGCTGGTCACACCGCCCACCACCAGGCAGCCGGCAACGATCTGCGCGCTCACCTGGAAGGTGCTGCTGGTAGCCGCATCCAGAGGCGCGGCCAACAACACGCCACCCCCCACCAGGCACCCGCCGAGCCATGTGCGCATGCAGGCGCACATGGCTCAGAACGACAGCTCGACGGCAACCGTGTCGGTATACGTACCTGCCGGCAGGCCCGCCTTGCCGCGCGCCTGGCCGTACAGGTTGACGGTCTGCGCCACGCCGGTACTGGTTGGCAGGGTGATAGTGCCGTCGACCGCCAGCAATTGGGTTCGCCCTGCATCGGTATAGAAGTCGTATGGCACAAAGTTGCCTGCACCATCAGCCAGGGCCCGGGTGCCACCGCTCGACTGGCCATCATGGGTCCCGGCGCGCACCTTGATCACCGGCACCGTGCCGGCCGAGCACAGGATGCTCATGGCACCGCCGCCACCGCCCAGCACTTGGGCGTTGGCGGTGGTGAACAGGGCATCGGCGGTCCCGAAATTCAGGTTACCGAAGTTCAACCCTGTGGTGCCGCCGGCGCCGTTGACCTGGCAAGCCGAGGTCAGGGTCAGGGTCGAGGTGATGTTCCCGGTCACCGTGGCGGCCTGGGCGTGAACTGCCATGGCCAGGCCGAAGCCGGCGAGCATGCAGCGAGTGAAAGTCGTTCGCATCGGAGTCTCCTTGCGTCGTTTACCAGTCCAGGGTCACTCTCAAGGTGTCGCGGTACAGCCCGGCCGGCAGCGAGCGCGGTTGCGCCACCACTACGCCGTAGATGGGAATCGGGATCTGCTCGGTACTGCTGATGGTGAAAGCACGGGCCTGGCCGATGCCGTAGCGGCTGTTGCCACCGGGGTCGACCGCCAGCTGATAGGGGATCATTTCGCGGCCATTGCTGAGCCGACGCACACCATCGTCGCCATTCAGGCCACCATTGATGCGCACATTGAAAGCCCGCACCTCGGGCGTGCAACTGATCTGCAAGCTGCCTTCTCCGCCCGCCTCGTCAACCCGGCTGCGCAACGGCGCATCCCAGTTCGGGCCGCGCTGGCCAAAATCCATCAGGCCAGGGTTGCCCAAGGTGGCGGGCGGCTGGTCGCCGCTGTTGATCTGGCAGGCGGCGCTGATCACCAGGCGCGCCTGGATGAACCCGGTGGTGGTGCCATGCACAGCGCCGCCGGGCAACAGCAGCGGGCCGAGGCTGAGCAACAGGAGCGAAGTGCGGTTCATGGCATGACGTCCTTGTGCATGGTGGCCTCGCTACCAGGTGACGGTGATTTTCAGCAGATCGGCGTACTGCCCGGCCCGAGGCACCCAGGCCAGCTTGTCGATACGGGCGTACAGCGGCAGTACAACCGAACCGCTGTCTGATACGCGTGCAGCATGGGGCTCACCGACGACCACCGGCTCACGCCAGGCAGCATCGCGGTACAGGCGATAGGGAATTGGCCTGGCCTTGGCATCTTCACTGGCGAGGAAACGCAGTTCGCCGACACCGCCGTGCTGGCCGCCGTCGACGCGCACTTGATAAGGCGTGTCAGGGTTGCATTCCAGGCGTGGCGGGCGCTTGTTGAGCAATACGCCACTCAATGGCGCATCCGGGCCATCCAGACGAGCGGTACTGCCCAGGTCAATAAGACCCAGGGCCTGGGCGCCCGCGTCACGCGGCTGGGTGACCAGCATGCAGCCACGCTGCACCAGCACCCGCACCTCTACCAGGAAGTCCGCCGCTACGGCACTGCCGCTCAACAACAGGCCAAACAGCGCGGCCACAAAGCGTTCCGTCACTGGATGTTCCTTGTTCTTCTACTGTCAATTTGAGCGTAGCAGCAGGTGGCAGAAGCGTGATGGCGCCATGCCATTCTTTTGAGCTAATGACAAAGCGCTAGCCAACCGGCAAGAAATTTCCCAACCCAGGCGAACCCCTGGCCATCTCATGCCTCCAATGGCCATAGGCCGGTAAAACGGCCAACAATCTGGTACCGTGCCTGACAGCCAACCGCCGTGATCCGATACATACGGCATGCATGGAACAAATTGACAGGAGCGTTTCCATTGACGACTGCAGACAACGCGCTCGCCGCAGCCGTGGAGCGCTGCGCCCAAGAGCCGATCCAGATACCCGGCAGCATTCAGCCGCATGGCTTTCTGCTGGTGCTGGATGAATGCGACCTGCGCGTCCTCCAGGCCAGTGAGAACGTCGAACGCTGGTTGGGCGTGCCAGCGCGGGAGCTGATCGGCTGCAACTTCGCCGACGTGGTCAGCGAAAGTTTTGACTTGCGCACTCAGCTCGAACGCCTGCCTGAAGACGAGGCATTCCCGTTTCATATCGGCGACGTACGCTTGCGCCAAGGCGCCCCCTTCGCCGACACCTTGCGCCTGCTGACTCACCGCCACGATCAGGTGCTTATCGCCGAATTCGAACCCTTGCGCCCGCCCGTCGACCTGGCCGACCAGGGTGACTACTACCCGTTGGTGCGCGGTTTCGTCAGCAGCCTGCACAACGCCGACAGCCTGGAAGAGCTGCTGCAGCAGTGCGTGGTGCAGGTCAAGCGCCTCACCGGTTTCGGTCGGGTCAAGGCCTACCGCTTCGACGCTGAGGGCAATGGCCAGGTGCTGGCCGAACTCGCCGACGCGGGTTACCCGCGCTACCTTGGCCTGTGCTTCCCAGCCTCGGACATCCCGCGCCAGGCCCGCGACCTGTACCGGGTCAACCGCATCCGTGTGATCGAGGATGCCAACTACCAGGCCTCGCCGCTGCTGCCTGCGAACAACCCTCGCACTGGCAAGCCCCTGGACATGAGCTTCGCCGCCCTGCGCAGCGTGTCGCCAGTGCACCTGCAGTACATGCGCAACATGGGCACCCTGGCGTCGATGTCGTTATCGATCGTGGTAGATGGCGAGCTGTGGGGCCTGATCTCCTGTCACCACGCCCAGCCGCGCGCGGTCGAGCTGCGCACCCGCACCGCCTGCGAATTGCTGGCCAGCGTGCTGTCTCTGCAGATCGAAAGCCGCGAATCGCACGCCAAGACCCGCCAGCTGCTCGACCTGCGCCAGCATATCGTGCGCATGATCTCGTCGATGGCCGACCACGATAGCGTCAGCGACGGCCTGCGTGACCTGCCCGAGGTGCTGCTGGCGTTCGCCAACGCCAGCGGCGCAGCAGTGATTTCTGCCGAGCGCTGCGACCTGATCGGCCAGACGCCACCGGCCGCACAAGTCACGGCACTGGTGCACTGGCTGACCCGGCGCGGCGATGAGACGGTGTTCCACAGCGACAACCTGCGCCGTGACATAGATGAGCTGCCAGAGCTCGCGGCCCATGCCGGCGGCGTGCTGGCGGTGGCCATCTCGCAAATCCATTCGCACTACCTGCTGTGGTTTCGCCCCGAACAGGTGCGCACGGTCAACTGGGCCGGGCGCCCCGAGAAGGAAGTCAGCCCCCAGGGCGCGCTCAACCCGCGGCACAGCTTCGAACATTGGCAGGAGCAGGTCAGTGGCTACTGTGAGCCATGGGGCCCGCTGGTCATCGAGGGCGTGCTCGAACTGCGCACGGCGGTGCTCGGCATCGTCCTGCGCAAGGCCGAGGAACTGGCGCAGCTTGCCAATGAGCTACGCCGCTCGAACAAGGAACTCGAGGCCTTTTCCTACAGTGTGTCCCACGACCTGCGTGCGCCCCTGCGGCACATCGCCGGCTATTCCGAGCTGCTGGGCGAAATCGAGGGCCACGGCCTGAGCGAGCGCGGCCGACGCTTCCTGCATCACATCGAAGAGGCCGCGAGTTTCGCGGGCAGCCTGGTCGACAACCTGCTCAATTTTTCGCAAATGGGCCGCTCGGCACTGCGCCTGTCGGATGTCGACCTGAACGCACTGGTCGAAGCCATCCGCCAGGAGCTGGCACCCGACTACCAAGGCCGCGAAATCGTCTGGGACATCGCGCCACTGCCCAAGGTGATCGCCGACCCGGCGTTCATCAACATGGCCTTGCACAACCTGATCGCCAATGCCATCAAGTACACCCGTGGCCGTGAACCTGCCCACATCACGATCCGCGCCCGCCAACACCAGGACGAGACCGAGGTGTACATTAGCGACAATGGTGTAGGCTTCGACATGGCCTACGCCAACAAGCTGTTCGGGGTGTTCCAGCGCCTGCACCGCATGGAAGATTTCGAAGGCACCGGTATCGGCCTGGCCAGCGTGCGGCGAATCATCGAGCGCCATGACGGGCGGGTCTGGGCCGAAGGCCAGGTCGATCAGGGCGCCAGCTTCCACTTCACTCTGCCGCGCCACCCGGCAACTACCTGAGGTACCTGTATTACCATGCTCAAGCCCATCCTGCTGGTCGAAGACAACCCCCGGGACCTGGAGCTGACGCTCCTGGCCCTGGAGCGCAGCCAGTTGGCCAACGAAGTCATCGTCTTGCGTGACGGCGCCGACGCACTCGACTACCTGCTGCGACGCAACGCTTACGTCGATCGCGACGATGGCAACCCGGCGGTCCTGCTGCTGGACCTGAAACTGCCCAAGGTCGATGGCCTGGAAGTGCTCAAGGAAGTACGCGCCACCGCAGAGCTGCGAAGCATCCCGACGGTGATGCTGACCTCTTCGCGTGAAGAGCCTGACCTGTTGCGCGCCTATGAGCTGGGCGTCAATGCCTACGTGGTCAAGCCCGTGGAGTTCAAGGAATTCGTCGCGGCAATTTCTGACCTGGGCGTGTTCTGGGCGGTGCTCAACGAGCCGCCACCCGGTTCACTGCGCCTGAACCGGCGCGGTAGCAACTGAGGCCTGCACCAAGATGTTGCCGACACCGCTGAAAATGTTGATGGTCGAAGACAGCTCGATGGACGCCGAGCTGACCTTGATGTGCCTGGAGCGCAGTGGGTTGCAGGTGCAATCGCAGCTGGTGTTCGACCACGTCGGGTTCGAGCACGCCCTGCTTCAGGCCGACTTCGACCTGATCCTGTGCGACTGCGTACTGCCCGGCTCTTCCGGCACCGATGTACTGGCCATCGCCCAGCGCCTGGCGCCCGACACGCCGTTCATCTTCCTCTCGGGCATCTATGGCGAAGAGCATGCGGTGGAAATGATCCGCCTGGGCGCCACTGACTATGTGCTCAAGAAAAACCTGCCGCTGCTCCCCAAAGCCGTGCGCCGGGCCCTCACCGAAGTGCAGGAGCGCCAGCGCCGTCGCCGCGCGGAGGAAGCCCTGGCCGATGTCGAAGCACGCGCGCGCATTGCCATCAATGCCGCTGGCATGGGCACCTGGGACTTCCGCCCGCAACAGGGCCAGCTCATCTGGGACCACCGCTGCAAGACCTTGTTCGGCCTGCCGGTCGATACCGAGATGGACCTGCAGGTGTTCTACGCCGGCATCTACCCCGACGACCAGCCCAAGGTGCGCGATGCCGTTGAACAAGCCATGCGCCCGGACAGCGACGGCCTGTACCGGGTCGAGTTCCGCATCGCCCAACCCAACGGCCTGGAACCGCGCTGGTTGCTCAGCAGCGGCCAGTGCCAGTTCGTCGACGGCCAGTGCACGCGGTTTTCCGGTGTACTGCAGGACATCCATACCCAGCGCCAGGCAACCCAGGCGCTCAAGCAGCTCAACGAAATGCTCGGCGAACGGGTCGAGCGCCGCACCCGTGAACGCGACCGTGCCTGGGAACTGTCCCAGGACTTGCTCGCGGTGCTCAACAAAGACCTGACCCCAGTGGCCCTCAACCCGGCCTGGGAGGCCAGCCTGGGCTTTTCCCGCGAGCGCCTGAGCCAGACTTCGCTGCTGCACCTGCTGCCGGAGGCAGATCAGGAAGCCCTGCTCACCGAGCTGGCCGCCCTTGCCCACGGCCGCAGCAGCGCACGCTTCGTCGGCCGCATCCAGCATGCCAGCGGCCAGTTGCGCTGGCTGTCCTGGGTGGTGGTGCCGGAAGACACCTTGCTCTACGTGGTAGCGCGCGACATCACCAGCGAACGGGAAAACGCCCTCGGCCTTGCCGAAGCCAACACCCGCCTGCGCGAACAGATCACCGAGCGCGAACGCATCGAGGCGGCGCTGCAGCAGATGCAGCGGCTGGAGGCTGTCGGCCAGCTCACTGCGGGGGTCGCCCACGACTTCAACAACCTGCTCACGGTCATCCTCACCGGCGCCAGCTTTCTTGAACGCGACCTGGCCAAGGGTGAACTGGAAAAGGCCCGCAGCCGCCTGACGCACATCCGCGAAGCCGGTGAGCGCGGCGCCAAGCTGACCTCGCAGCTGCTCGCCTTTTCCCGCCGCCAGCGCCTGGAGCCGGTGCCGCTGAACCTGAACCGCACCCTTACCGGCCTGGAGGAACTGCTGAGCCGCACCCTCGGCGGCAACATCCTGGTGCGTCTGGACCTGGACCACAGCCTGTGGCAAGCGCTGACCGACCCGACCCAGACCGAGATGATCATCCTCAACCTGGCGATCAACGCCCGCGACGCCATGCCAGAAGGCGGCCAGCTGACCCTGTCGACCCGCAACACGCGGATCAAGGCGCGCCCGCAGCGCCCGGAAGACCCGGAGCCGGGTGAGTACGTGATGCTGAGCATTCGCGACACCGGCTGCGGCATGAGCGAAGAAGTGCTGGCCAAGGTGTTCGAGCCGTTCTTCACCACCAAGGACATCGGCAAAGGCTCCGGCCTGGGTCTGGCCCAGGTGTTCGGCTTCGCGAAGCAATCCGGCGGCGGTGTGCGCATCGATACCGAGCCTGGGCATGGCACCCAGGTGGCGGTGTACTTGCCGGCGGTGAAGCAGGAAGTCGCCGTCGACCCTGTCCTGCCCACTGCCACCCTTTCGATCGATGACAGTGGCCGAGACCGCACGGTACTGCTGGTGGATGACGATCATCTGGTGCGCGACATGCTCGGTGACGTGCTGCGCCAGTATGGCTACCAGGTACGCCAGGCGCACAGTGGGGAGCAGGCGCTGGTACTGCTGGACGACGATATCGACCTGCTGCTGACCGACTTTGCCATGCCCGAATTCAACGGCGGGCAACTGGCCCTGGCGGCACGCCAGCGACATCCGCAGCTGCCGGTGGTGTTTCTGACCGGGTATGCAGAGCTGGAAGGGCTGGAACTGCCGGGGAGCCTGGTGGTGCAGAAGCCGGTGCAGGCGGATGAACTGGCCAGGGTGTTGAATGAACTGCTGCGGGTGCCAGGTTAGATCTGCTTTGCCTGCACTGGCCCTTTCGCGGGTAAATCGGTTCGGCGCACCGGTTTACCCGCGAAGAGGCCATTGCAAGAAACGGAAACGACAAAACCCAGCGCCGATAGTCATCTGCACTGAATCATGAATAGGGATTTGAAGAGAAAAATGGCAGGGGCGGCTGGATTCGAACCAACGCATGGCAGGATCAAAACCTGCTGCCTTACCGCTTGGCGACGCCCCTGTATCGGATGCAGCTGATGCTGCTCTGACAATTCCAATTGGGTGACAACTGGGTTGTTGTCTTGGAATGCGCGGCACTTTAACAACAAAGTTTCGGTCTGTGAACCCCCTACGTGAAAAAAAATGCCTTAAAACAGCAAGTTAGTGTTCCCGGGCGGTTTTCACGGGCCTAGAAGGCAACCATCCGTCGTTTTTCCAGCGCTTCGCTTCAACACAATCGCATTCCTCCCTTCCAATCAGATACACGAACTGTGTTGACCAAGGAGGCCTCCATGCCCGTTTCTCACGACCTCTACCAGGACCTGCACTACCCGCGCGAAATCGTCCAGCAGCGGCGGCAACAGGACAAGGCCCTCGACCGCCTGCTCGACGAGTACATGGACATCGACAACCAGGTGCTGGCCGCCGAATCGATCTCGGCAGGCAATTTTGTCGACGAAGACCTGCGCCAGCTCAAGGAACGCCGGTTGACCGTGAAGTACATGATTGAGCGCCAGCTGGAGCGCAAGGCCTGAATTATCGTGCCAGACGATCAATGCCTGGCACTTTTTGTATTGGTCAAAACCGCCTTCCTCGGGCAAGCTGCGCTGCCCAGCCATCGCCCGAGGAGGCTTTGCCTTGCCCGCCTGGATCCCCGCTCCGCTGCGCCAGCTTGGCCAGCGCCTGCGCGCCGCAGCGCCCGAGCAGAGTGAACTGCTCAACTGGTTCGAAGCCAAGGCCGCCAGCCGCGGCTATCAGCTCAGCGATGGCCAGCGCCGGGTCATCCACAGCATGGCGGTGCAGCTCGCCCAACTGGAAACTGGCCAACCTCGCAGCCTT
The DNA here is from genome assembly GCF_003269045.1 of Pseudomonas sp. URMO17WK12:I7. Lineage (NCBI taxonomy): Bacteria > Pseudomonadati > Pseudomonadota > Gammaproteobacteria > Pseudomonadales > Pseudomonadaceae > Pseudomonas > Pseudomonas sp. URMO17WK12:I7. The sequence goes on from NZ_QLTL01000001.1 coordinate 285,536, forward strand.
TATCTGTATGGCTCGGTAGGCCGCGGCAAGAGCTGGCTGCTCGATGGCTTTTTCCAGGCAGCGCCGGTAGCGGCAAAGCGGCGCCTGCACTTCCATGACTTTTTCGCCCGCCTGCACCAAGGCATGCACCAGCACCGCCTGCTGGACGATGCACTGGGCGCGACCCTCGACGAACTGCTCGGCGACTGCCAGGTGCTGTGCTTCGACGAGTTCCATGTGCATGACATCGGCGATGCCATGCTATTGACCCGGCTGTTCAACGCCCTGTTCGCCCGCGGCATCTTCCTTTTGGTGACCTCCAACTACGCACCTGAAGGGCTCTTGCCCAACCCGCTGTACCACGAGCGTTTCCTGCCCGTGATCCGCCTGATCAACAGTTCGATGGAAGTGCTCGAAGTCGGCGGCGACACCGATTTTCGCAGCCTGCCGGCCAACCGTGAGCACCAGCGCTTCACCCAGGGGCACTATGTGTGGCCGGGTAATGCAGCGCAGCGCCAGGCGCTGAACGTGCCGGATGAACAGCCCGTGATGCTGGAAGTGAACAAGCGCCCGCTACGCGCCCTGGCCATTGATGGCCGGCGCGTGGTGCTGGCCTTTGACGACCTTTGCGAGAAGGCTACGGCGGTGATCGACTACCTGGTGTTGGCCGGGCTGTACGACGAGTGGGTGATCGATGGGCTGGATGACCTGGCGGAATGCTCGCTGGCGGCGCAGCAGCGCTTCGTCAACCTGGTGGATGTGCTGTATGACCAGGACCGGCAGGTGACCGTCATCGGGCGACGGCCACTTGAAGAAAGCCTCGGTGGGCCACTGGCCGACCTGATGCGCACCCGCAGTCGCCTGGGGCAACTGCATCAGATCGGCTCTTCATGATTCAGGGGCTGCTGCGCGGCCCCGCTCAACCCGCCCTGGGCAGGTCCGCCAGCACCGCCTCGATCTCCCCCAGCACTGCTGGATCATCCAAGGTTGAAGGCGGCACATAAGCCTGCCCATCGGCAATCTTGCGCAGCACCGCCCGCAGGATTTTCCCCGAACGAGTCTTGGGCAAGCGCTTCACCAGTCGCACCCGGTTGAAGCACGCCAGCGCACCGATCTCCTCACGCACACTGCCCACCAGGTCCACCAGCAACTGCGCCTCGGCAATACCCTCGCCATCCTTGAGCACCACCAGCGCCAGCGGCACCTGGCCCTTGATCTCGTCATGCACACCAATCACCGCACACTCGGCCACCGCCGGGTGACGTGCGACCAGGTCTTCCATCTCGCCCGTGGACAGGCGGTGCCCAGAGACGTTTATCACGTCATCGGTACGGCCCATGATGTAGACAAAGCCTTCATCGTCCAGATAACCGCCGTCACCGGTGTGGTAATAGCCCGGGTAGGTCTGCAGGTACGCCTGCAGGTAGCGCTCATGGTCGCCCCACAAGGTCTGGCTGCACCCCGGCGGCAGCGGCAGGGCGATGACGATGGCGCCTTGCTGATCAGGGCCCAACAGGTGCCCGTCATCATCCAGCACGCGCACGTGGTAGCCCGGCACCGCGCGGTTGCTCGAACCTGGCCGCGCCGCACTGCCCTCCAGCCCCACGCAAGGCGCGGTCACCGGCCAGCCGGTTTCGGTCTGCCACCAATGGTCGTGTACCGGCTTGCCAGTCACCCGCTCCAGCCACTGATGGGTACTGGAATCGAGCTTTTCCCCGGCCAGGAACAGCTGGCGCAGCGAGCTCAGGTCGTGTTTGCGGATCAGCTCGCCGTCCGGGTCTTCCTTGCGGATCGCACGCATGGCGGTGGGCGCGCAGAACAAGGCATTGACCTTGTACTGCTCGACTACCCGCCAGTACGCCGAGGCGTCCGGCGTGCGGATCGGCTTGCCCTCATAGAACACCGTGGTGCAGCCGCTCATCAGCGGCCCGTAGACGATCAGCGAATGGCCGACCACCCAGCCGACATCAGAAATACCCCACCACACATCGCCAGCCTGCATCCCGTAGATATGACGCATCGCATAGCAAAGCGCGACCGCGTTGCCGCCATTTTCGCGGACGATGCCCTTGGGTTTACCGGTGGTACCGGAGGTATACATGATGTACAGCGGGTCGCCGGCATCCAGCGCCACGGGTTCCACCGGCTCGGCATCGACCAAGGCCTGCTGCCAGTCCAGATCACGGCCTGGTTGCAGCTGCGCGCGGGCTTGGGGCCTTTGCAGTACCAGCACCTGGCGAGGCTGATGGCGAGCGGCCTGCAGGGCGCGGTCGACCAGCGGCTTGTATTCGATCACCCGGTCGAATTCCAGGCCGCAGGATGCCGTCAGCAGCAGCGTTGGCCGCGCATCATCGATACGCAGGGCCAGCTCATTGGCGGCAAAGCCACCGAATACCACCGAATGCACAGCGCCGATCCGCGCGCAGGCAAGCATGGCCATGGCCGCCTGGGGCACCATCGGCATGTAGATGATCACGCCATCCCCTTTGCCCACACCCAACTGGCGCAACAGCCCGGCCAGGCGCGCTACTTCGTCACGCAGCTGGTTATAGCTGAATGCTTGCTGCACGCCGGTCACGGGTGAGTCGTAGAGCAACGCCGTCTGCTCGCCACGGCCCAGCTCGATTTGCCTATCAAGGGCCAGGTAGCAACTGTTCAGGCGGCCATCAGCAAACCACTGGTGGGTGCCGTCGGCATTTTCCTGCAGGGTCAGGGAAGGTTTGCGGTACCAAGCCAGGTGATCGGCCTGTTCGGCCCAGAAGGCAGCAGGGTCGGCAATGGAGTGGGCGTAGCTGTGCTGATAGGTCATGTTGGTGGCAACCCGATACTTGTTGTTATTGAAGGGCGAATATTGAGTATGGCCCGCCTCACCGGGCCCGCCATGGGACTAAAGTCACAACGCATATGCACATTTGCAGGGAACGCTTATACGCCCCATAACAGTGCAAAGGCCTTAGAATAGGCGCCCCTTAACGCCACAGAGCAGCTCATGGACATCGATCAGGCCCGAACCTTTCTGGAAGTCGTGCGTTGCGGCAGCCTGGTCGCCGCCGCCGAACGCCTGTTCGTGTCACAGACCGCCATCACCGCCCGCGTACAACGCCTGGAGCAGCAACTGGGCTGCCAGCTGTTCGTGCGCAGCCGCAACGGTGCCAGCCTGACCAGTGATGGCGAAGCCTTCGTCAGCTATGCCAATCAGCTGGTGCAAACCTGGGAAGCGGCACGTCGCGACCTGCCACTGCCCGAAGGTTGCCAGCAGGTGCTGCATGTAGGCGCGGAAGTGAGCCTGGGCAACCCCATGTTGCTGGACTGGGTCAGTGCCCTGCACCGCGAGCTGCCCAGCCATGCCATCCGCAGCGAGGTGAGCGATGGCGAATCGTTGCTGCGCAAGGTGGAGATGGGCCTGCTCGACGCCGCACTGGTGTACCAGCCGACCTACGGTCCAGGGCTGCAGGTGGAGCAGTTGATGGAAGAAAAGCTGATTCGTGTGCGCCGGGTCGATCGGCCCGAGCCGTACATCTACATCGACTGGGGTGAAGCCTTCCGCCGCCAGCACGATGCCGCCCTGCCCGACTGCGCGCGCCCCGCGCTGAGTTTCAACCTCGGGCCGTTGGCCCTGCAGTTCATCCTCGACCAAGGGGGAAGCGGGTATTTCCGTACTCGTGTCGTACAGGCCTACCTGGAAAGCGGCGTGTTCGAGCGAGTGCCACAAGCGCCGGAATTCACCTACCCGACCTACCTGGTGTACCCGCGCAAACGCGACAGCGAGGCCCTGCAACAGGCCATCGCGGTGCTGCGCCGGCTGGTGGCAGCCGGCGCCAGTGATTGGTCACAACGCTGGGATCCGGTTATCTGACGCACTGCCGGCGGCACTGAGCAACTGGCGCTTGAGGCCGGCGACCAGGTCGGTCTGGGTGACCACACCCACCAGCTGATCACCGTCGAGCACTGGCAGGCAGTGCATGCCTTGCTCGCAGAGCAGCGGCAGCAGGCGCTCCAGCGGATGCTGGCTGCTGACACTGACCACCCGCCGGCTCATCACCTGCTCCATGCGCACCACTTTGCGGCCGAGCAGGCCACGCCAACTGAACTGGCCCCGCTGCATGGCCGGGCCGACCAGATCGCTGAGGCTGACGATACCCACCAGCTTGCCCTGCTGCAGCACCGGCAAGGTTTTCAGGTGATGGCTGGCGAGCATTTTCCAGGCCTGCTCCAGGGTAGTCTGCGGCGAAGCGAACTGCACATCGCGCGACATCACCGCCCCCGCCGTGATGCCGCCAAGGCTGCGCTGCAGGGCGTGGTGCTCGGTGGCGAGGATGATGCGTTCCAGTTCGTCGCGGGTGACGTCGACAAATTCGCCCAGCTCTTCCAGCGCCTGATCCAGGTCGGCGCCACGGATGCCGACGCGCTCGCTGGGCAGCGGGTCGTGGGTGTGGTGCGGGTCCTTGCGCGGCAATGCGCCTTTCGGGTAGCGCACACCGGTCAGGCGGTTGTAGATCACCGCCACGGTTATCAGTATCAGCGCATTGAGCAACACCGGCTCCAGCAGGTGATCACCCATGGCCGTCAGCCCAGAATCGGCCAGCACCGCGCTCACCGCCACGCCACCGCCTGGCGGGTGCAGGCAGCGCAGCAGGCACATCACCAGTATCGAGATGCCCAGGGCAATGGCGGCCACCCACAGCTCGGGGCCCAAGCCCTGGCGCATGGCCAGGCCGACCGCACCGGCCAGGGCATAACTGCCAAGCACAGGCCACGGCTGGGCCAACGGCCCGGAATGCACGGCAAACACCAGTACCGCCGAAGCGGCCAACGGGCCGAGCAGGTGCAGGGCAATGCCCGGGCCATAGGCCAGGCTGGTCAACCAACCGGCGAGGAACAGGCCGAGCAACGCGCCGATACCGGCGCGCAACCATTCTTTGGGAGGGATATTCAGGGGCGCTGGCAACAGCCGCTGCAGACGACGTTCGGAACGCATGGCAGACATTTGAGTAATCGGGATCTGTAATTTTTTTGATTAAAAAGAAAGCCCAGCCGAAGTGGCCTGGGCCTCGTATCGCGGATGCAATACCACAAGGGGCTCCGTCCGTGGAGAGATGGAAACCGCAGGGTTTCGTGAGGGGGATTGTGCCGGGCGGGGGAAGATTGGGCTAATTCAAAAAAATGCGGCTGTACTGCAATTTTTTTGCAGTGCTGATCTGGCCGCTGGGGGCGCTACGCGGCCCAGCATTACCTCGACTTGCGCGGTAGCTCGATGCTCACCCGCAACCCGCCCAAGGTGCTCTCAAGCAACGCCAACCGCCCGCCCCAGGCCTCGACGATATCGCGCACGATCCCTAACCCCAGCCCATGCCCATCGACCTGCTCATCGAGCCGCGAGCCACGCTCCAGCACCTGCAGCCGCTGACTTTCGGGAATACCGGGGCCGTCATCATCGACCCACAACCGATACCCCTCGGCTGTGGGCGCAATCCCCAGACGCACTTCGCTGTCGGCCCACTTGCAAGCGTTGTCCAGCAGGTTACCGAGCAGTTCCAGAACGTCTTCGCGATCCCACGGCAACAGCAGCCCCGGCGGCACATCGCGCTCAAGCAGCAAGCCTTCGCCATGGATCATGCCCAAGGTCGCAAGCAAGCCCGGCAGCTCGGCATCACAATCGAACTGGGCCCCAGGCAAGGCATCGCCTGCCAGGCGCGCCCGATTCAGCTCGCGGGCCAGGCGCTGCTGGATCTGCTCCAGCTGTTCACGCAGCTGCGCCTGCACCTCTGGCAAGTCTTTCAAGCGCTCGCTGGAGGCCAGGCTGAGCAGCACCGCCAGCGGAGTCTTCAACGCATGGCCGAGGTTGCCCAAGGCATTGCGCGAACGGCGCAGGCTGTCTTCGGTGTGGCTCAGCAAGTGGTTGATCTGGCCCACCAGCGGCGCCAGCTCGCTGGGCACCTGGGCATCGAGCTGCGAACGCTGGCCTTGCTGCAGCTGGGCGATCTGCTGACGTGCGCGCTCCAGCGGGCGCAGCGAGCGGGTCACGGTCACGCGCTGCAGCACCAGTACGATCAGCAATGCCACCAGGCCCATGCCCAGGCCGATCTGCTGCAGCCGACGAAAACCCTCGCGTACTGGCGAATAGTCTTGCGCCACGCTGATCGAGATGTTCTGGCCCAGGCGCCGGTAATCGGCGCGCAATGCCAGCAATTGCTGGCCTTCCGGGCCCAGCTCATGGCTATCGGACAGCCCCGGCGCGGCCGGCTTGGGCATGTCCAGGTCCCACAGCGAACGCGAGCGCCAGGTACCCTGGTCGAAGTCGATACGGAAGTAGTAGCCCGAGAAAGGCCGCTGGTAAGCCGCGGAAATGCGCCGTTCATCCAGCTGCAGGCCAGACGGCCCGCGCACCAACGCCACCAGCAGGTTCTCGCTTTCCTTGCGCAGGCCGTTTTCCAGGTAGCGCTGCAAACCAGCCTCGAACAGCCACAGGGTCAGCTGCGCGAGCACCACGCCGACCACCACCAGCACGGCGACCAGGCCCAGGCTCAGGCGCGCCTGGATGGACTTCACCCGGTGCTCCCGGCATAGATGTAACCCTGCCCGCGACGCGTTTCGATGACGCTGCGCCCAAGCTTGCGCCGCAGGTGGTTGACGTGCACCTCCAGCACATTGGAATCACGCTCGGTCTCGCCGTCGTAAAGGTGCTCGGCCAGGTGGCTCTTGGACAGGATCTGCTGCGGATGCAGCATGAAGTAGCGCAACAGGCGAAATTCCGCGGCAGTGAGCTGGATGTCGACGCCATCGCGACTCACGCATTGGCGGCTTTCATCCAGGTGCAGGCCTGCAGCTTCCAGGGTTGGCTGGTTGGCCAAGCCGCGGGCCCGGCGCAGCAGTGCCTGAATACGCAGCTGCAGCTCCTCAGGGTGAAAAGGCTTGCTCAGGTAATCGTCGGCCCCGGCTTTCAGGCCTTCGATACGCTCTGCCCACGACCCGCGCGCCGTAAGGATCAGCACCGGCGTGACCAGCCCCCCGGCACGCCACTGCGCCAGCACCTCCAGGCCCGGCAAGCCTGGCAGGCCAAGATCGAGGATTATCAGATCGTAGGGTTCGCTCTGGCCCTGGTACACCGCATCGCGGCCATCGGCCAACCAGTCAATGGCATACCCCTGGCGCTGCAGGCTGGTGGTCAGTTCGTCGGCCAGGGGCACGTTGTCTTCGACAAGCAGCAGGCGCATGTCAGTCGTCTTCCTCATCTTTGAGCAGGACACCACTGCTGGCATCAAGCTTGATCTCGCGCACCACGCCTTCCTTGGTCAGCAGTTCGACTTCATATTCGTAGCGGCCGTCGTCTTCTTCCAGCTCGGCCTCCAGCAAACGCGCCCCGGGGTAACGCCCCAGGGCGGTTGCCAGCAATTGCTCAAGTGGCAGGATGATGCCCTTCTGGCGCAGTTTCAGGGCCTGGTCCTGGTCCAGGTCGCGGGCAACGGCCAGCGAGCACACGGCCAGCAACGACAGCACCAGATACCGCGCCAGCCGGGGTAAGTGGATCATCAGCTGTCCCGCTCGTCCTTCAACACTTCACCGGTCTTGGCATCCAGGTCGACATCCCACTCGACGTTTTGCGTATCGCGCAGGTCGACCTTGTAGATGTAGCGACCGTATTCGTTTTCCAGCTCCGAATCGGTGACGGTGGCGCCTGGATGCTTGGCCACGGCGGCGGCCTTGAGCTCGTCCAGCGACTTGATGGTCTTGGCGTTGACCAGTTTGACCACTTCGTCAGGCTGGACGTCCTTGGCGAAGGCAGCATTGGCGCCCAGGGCAAGGGCGGCGGCGGTGAACAGGGCAGTCAAGGTTTTCATGGTGGCTCTCCTGAGCGACGTTCAAGTTGTCTACGGGGTTAAGACTAAACAGCGGTCCTTAATTCAACCTGAAAACAGCTGGCGCCATGATAGCGCAGCTGTAGTGGTATCAAGCCCCTATAATGACCGCCTGGTTACCTGCGAGATCCGTCATGAGCGCCATTCACATCAAATTCCCTGCACTCACCTTCAAGGCTGGCCAGCGCGCGCTGCAGCAAATTCGCGAACGTGGCCTGCAGGCGGCCGATGTGGGTGTATTGCCAGGTGCTGCGGGCGGGCCAAAGCCGCTGGGCATCCAGGGCCTGGACCTGGCCCTGTTCGGTGAATGGCTGCCAGCGGCACCGCGGCAGCGCGCACTGATCGGCGCCTCGATCGGCTCCTGGCGCTTCGCCAGCGCCTGCCTCGACGACCCGGTGGCCGGCATCCGCCGCCTGGGCGAGTTGTACACCGAGCAGGACTTCGCCAAGGGCGTCACCCCCGCCGAAATCAGCCGCAGCTGCCAGCGCATGCTCGACGACCTGCTGCAGGGCCGCGACGGCCAGATTCTCGCCAACCCGCACTACCGCCTGAACATCCTGGTGGTGAAAAGCCACGGCCAACTCGCCCACGACCATCGTGGCCGCCTGGGCATGGGCCTGGGTTCGGTGATCGCCAGCAACCTGCTGGGGCGCGCACGCCTGGCCCGGCACTTCGAGCGCGTCATCCTGCACGATGCGCGCAGTGCACCGCCGCTTGACGCCCTCACCGACTTTCCCTCGCGCTGCCTGCCGCTGGACCTGGCCAACCTGCGCCACGCCCTGCTCGCCTCGGGCTCGATCCCGATGGTGATGGAAGGTGTGCGCGACATTCCCGGCGCGGGCGCCGGCACGTACCGCGACGGCGGCCTGCTCGACTACCACCTCGACCTGCCCTACCGCGGTGACGACCTGGTGCTGTACCCACACTTCACCGACAAGGTGGTGCCCGGCTGGTTCGACAAGGCACTGCCCTGGCGCAAGGGTGACGCCACGCGCCTGCAGAACGTGCTGCTGATGACCCCGTCGCCGCAGTACCTGGCCGCCCTGCCCTACGGCAAACTGCCCGACCGCAACGATTTCAAGCGTTTCATGGGCGATGCGCCGAGCCGCAAGCGCTACTGGTACCAGGCGATCGCCGAAAGCCAGCGGCTGGGCGACGAACTACTGGAACTGATAGCCACCGGGCGGCTGCACGAACGCCTGCAAGCCTTGTAGTGGCCATGCTGGTAGAATGCGCGCATTATTGATTCACACAGAGTTATGACAGCGTGGAAATCTTCAAAGAATTCACTTTCGAATCGGCCCACCGCCTCCCTCACGTTCCGGAAGGCCACAAGTGCGGCCGCCTGCATGGCCACTCGTTCAAGGTCGGCCTGCACCTGACCGGCCCGCTGGACCCGCACACCGGCTGGATTCGTGACTTCGCCGAGGTCAAGGCGATCTTCAAGCCGATCTACGAGCAGTTGGACCACAACTACCTGAACGACATCCCAGGCCTGGAAAACCCCACCAGCGAAGTGATCGCCAAGTGGATCTGGGACCAGGTCAAGCCGTTGATGCCTGAGCTGTCCAAGGTGCGCATCCACGAAACCTGCACCAGCGGCTGCGAGTACACCGGCGACTGATTCGCCGATGCGGGCAGGGTCTCAGCCCTGCCCGTCGCCCACCGCATCGCGCAGGAAGCTGGGGGCGATGTAGCGCTGGTAGTGCGCTTCGGACAACAGGAAGAACTCGCGATCGATGGCATCGCGCAGTTGCGGCAGTTCCCAGTCGCGAAACTCCGGCAGCAGCGCCATGCCGTAAGCCTCCAGATCGCGGATCATCCGCGCCCCGCGCGCGATCAGCTGATAGGCCCAGCAATATTCCGACTGCTGTTCGACGAAGCGGATCGAGCGCTGCTGCAACTGCTGGCGCAGCACGTTTTTGTCGAACACTTCCAGCTTGGCCATCATCACCTGTGCCAAAAGCTGCTCCAGGCGCAGCCACACGGCGCGCTTCTGCGCCTCGTCGTAGCCGTTCCAGTGGATCACTTCATGGTGGAAACGCTTGCAGCCACGGCACACCGTGTCTCCATACACCGTGGAGCAAAGGCCGACGCAAGGGGTCTTGATGGACTGGTTGGACATGGAAAAACAACGGCTTGGCGGTGGAACACGGGCCCATGTTAGCCCTTTGTCTAACCACGGTCACTCGTTAAAGTCATGATCGCCGCCTTACCTTCCGCGACAATTTGCCGTAGAATCATCCCGCCTTTTCAAGGCAACAATGTCCGTTGGAAGCTGTTTTCAAAGCGTCACGAGCACAGTTCATCCGGTAGAACGGCGTTGGCCCGGGCCATGCACCCTCGCATGCCCGCGCCAGCCCTCATCAGCTCCCGTTCTGCAGGCGTAAAACTTTGAAAGCAGCTTCTGTAAGGATTCTTTGCGACTCTGGCTGGGCGGCCCACAAAGCCGTGGCAGCGCATGGGTGCACTGAATGCTGGATGAGCGTCCCGGACTCCCTTTAGGGACCACTGATGAGGGTAATAACTGTGCTTGAAGCCTACCGCAAACACATCGAAGAGCGTGCCGCCCTGGGTATCGTGCCCCAGCCGCTGAACGCCGAACAAACTGCAGGCCTGGTCGAGCTGCTGAAAAACCCGCCGGCCGGCGAAGAAGCCTTCCTCGTAGACCTGATCACCAACCGCGTTCCACCAGGGGTCGACGAAGCTGCCTACGTCAAGGCCGCTTTCCTCTCCGCCGTGGCCAAGGGCGAAGCCAAGTCGCCACTGATCGACCGCAAGCACGCCGCTGAACTGCTGGGCACCATGCAGGGCGGCTACAACATCGAGACGCTGGTCGCGCTGCTCGACGACGCCGAACTGGGCGCCGTCGCGGCCGAACAGCTCAAGCACACCCTGCTGATGTTCGATGCCTTCCACGACGTGGCCGAAAAAGCCAAGGCCGGCAACGTTCACGCCAAGGCCGTGCTGGAGTCCTGGGCTGCCGGCGAGTGGTTCACCTCGCGTCCGGCCATCGCCGACAAGTACACCCTGACCGTGTTCAAGGTGCCTGGCGAAACCAACACCGACGACCTGTCCCCTGCTCCGGACGCCTGGTCGCGCCCTGACATCCCGCTGCACGCCCTGGCCATGCTGAAAATGGCCCGTGACGGCATCGAGCCTTCTCAGCCTGGCTCGGTCGGCCCGCTGGCGCAGATCGAAGCGGTCAAGGCCAAGGGCTTCCCGGTTGCCTACGTCGGTGACGTGGTCGGTACCGGTTCCTCGCGTAAATCCGCCACCAACTCGGTGCTGTGGTTCTTCGGCGATGACATCCCGTACGTGCCGAACAAGCGCGCCGGTGGCTTCTGCTTCGGCACCAAGATCGCCCCGATCTTCTACAACACCATGGAAGACGCCGGCGCCCTGCCGATCGAATTCGACTGCACCAACCTGGCCATGGGCGACGTCATCGACGTTTACCCGTTCAAAGGTGAAGTGCGCCGCCACGGCAGCGACGAGCTGGTCACCGAGTTCGCACTGAAAACCGAAGTGCTGCTCGACGAAGTCCGCGCCGGCGGCCGTATCCCGCTGATCGTCGGCCGTGGCCTGACCGAAAAAGCCCGCGCCGAGCTGGGCCAGGGCCCATCGGACCTGTTCAAGAAGCCAGAGCAGCCAGCCGACACCGGCAAGGGCTTCACCCTGGCGCAGAAGATGGTCGGCCGTGCCTGCGGCATGCCGGAAGGCCAGGGCGTACGCCCAGGTGCCTACTGCGAGCCGAAGATGACCACCGTCGGTTCCCAGGACACCACTGGCCCGATGACCCGTGACGAGCTGAAAGACCTGGCGTGCCTGGGCTTCTCCGCTGACCTGGTGATGCAGTCGTTCTGCCACACCGCGGCTTATCCGAAGCCGATCGACGTCACCACCCACCACACCCTGCCAGACTTCATCCGCACCCGTGGCGGCGTGTCGCTGCGCCCAGGCGACGGCATCATCCACAGCTGGCTGAACCGCATGCTGATGCCTGACACCGTGGGTACCGGTGGCGACTCGCACACCCGCTTCCCGATCGGCATCTCGTTCCCGGCCGGTTCCGGCCTGGTGGCCTTCGCCGCCGCCACCGGCGTCATGCCGCTGGACATGCCAGAATCGATCCTGGTGCGCTTCAAGGGCAAAATGCAGCCAGGCATCACCTTGCGTGACCTGGTCCATGCCATCCCTTACTACGCCATCCAGAAGGGCCTGCTGACCGTCGAGAAGAAGGGCAAGAAAAACGCCTTCTCCGGCCGCATCCTGGAAATCGAAGGCCTGGACGAACTGACCGTCGAGCAAGCCTTCGAGCTGTCCGACGCCTCGGCTGAGCGTTCCGCTGCTGGCTGCACCATCAAGCTGCCGGAAAAGGCCATCGCCGAATACCTGCAGTCCAACATCACCCTGCTGCGCTGGATGATCGGCGAAGGCTACGGCGATGCCCGCACCCTGGAGCGTCGCGCCCAGGCCATGGAAGCCTGGCTGGCCAAGCCTGAGCTGCTGTCGGCCGACGCCGATGCCGAATACGCCGAAATCATCGAAATCGACCTGGCCGACGTCAAGGAGCCTGTGCTCTGCGCGCCGAACGACCCGGACGATGCCCGCCTGCTGTCCTCGGTACAGGGCGAGAAGATCGACGAAGTGTTCATCGGTTCGTGCATGACCAACATCGGTCACTTCCGCGCTGCCGGCAAGCTGCTGGACAAGGTCAAGGGCGGTATTCCGACCCGTCTGTGGCTGGCCCCGCCAACCAAGATGGACGCCCACCAGCTGACCGAAGAAGGCTACTACGGCATCTACGGCAAAGCCGGTGCGCGCATGGAAATGCCAGGCTGCTCGCTGTGCATGGGTAACCAGGCACGTGTGCAGACCGGTTCGACCGTGGTCTCCACCTCGACCCGTAACTTCCCGAACCGTCTGGGCGACGCCACCAACGTGTACCTGGCCTCGGCCGAGCTGGCTGCTGTCGCTTCGATCATCGGCAAGCTGCCGACCGTCGAAGAGTACATGCAGTACGCGAAAGACATCGACAGCATGGCTGCCGACGTTTACCGCTACCTGAGCTTCGACCAGATCGCCGAGTTCCGTGAAGCGGCTGCCAACGCCAAGATCCCGGTGGTTCAGGCGTAAGCTGAGCTACATGCAGTAAAAGAAAGCCCCGGCAGCGATGCCGGGGCTTTCTTGTTTCAGCCTATGCCGGCTTCTTCGCGGGTAAACCCGCTCCCACAGGATCACCACTGCAGTCAAATCCTGTGGCGAACCTGTAGGAGCGGGTTTACCCGCGAAGAGGCCGGCATGAGAAACCTCAAATCACGAACAGGTCGACAAACCTGTGCACTGCCATCTGTTCCAGCCTTTGCTGGTCCTTGCACAGTTCAAAAATCGCTTCGCAGCGCTGGCGCACAAAGCGCGTCGCCAGGTTGCCCTTGAACTTGGCCTCCAGCAGCGGTATCCCCTCCTCGCGCCGCCGCCGATGCCCGATCGGGTACTCCACCAGCACCTGCTCTGTACTGCTGCCATCCTTGAAGAACACCTGCACGGCATTGGCAATCGAGCGCTTATCCGGCTCCAGATACTCACGGCTGAAGCGCGGGTCTTCGACCACCTCCATCTTCTCGCGCAAGCGATCGATGCTGGGGTGATTGGCATGGAAGGCATCTTCATAATGCTCGGCCACCAGGTGGCCGAAGATCAGCGGCACCGCCACCATGTACTGCAGGCAGTGATCACGGTCGGCAGCATTGGCCAGCGGGCCTCGCTTGGAAATGATGCGGATCGCCGACTCTTGGGTGGTGATGACGATGCGGTCGATTTCATGCAGGCGGTTACGCACCAGCGGGTGCAGGGTCACCGCCGCTTCGCAGGCCGTCTGGGCGTGGAACTCGGCTGGGAAGCTGACCTTGAACAGCACATTCTCCATCACGTAACTGGCCAAGGGTTGCGGCAGGCGCAGCTCATACTGGCCGGCAGGTTTTACCGCCAGGTCCTTGTTGGTGTGGCTGAACGAGACGTCATGGAAACCCCACTGCGCCGCAGTCAGCACCCCTGGCACGCCCATTTCGCCACGCAGCGCGATATCAGCCAGGCGCACGCCCCGGCTGGAGGCGTCACCCGCCGCCCAGGACTTGCGAGAGCCGGCATTGGGCGCATGGCGGTAAGTGCGCAATGCCTGGCCATCGACGAATGCATGGGAAAGCGCCGAGAGCATCTGTTCGCGATTGGCACCCATCAGCCGGGCGCATACGGCGGCCGAGGCCACCTTGACCAGTATCACGTGATCGAGGCCGACGCGATTGAACGCGTTCTCCAGTGCCAGTACGCCCTGGATCTCATGGGCCATGACCATGGCTTCGAGCACGTCACGCATCAGCAGCGGTGCTTCGCCGCTGGCCACACGTTTCTGCGACAGGTGATCGGCAACCGCCAGGATGCCGCCAAGGTTGTCAGAAGGGTGCGCCCACTCTGCAGCCAGCCAAGTGTCGTTGTAGTCCAGCCAGCGCACGGTGCAGCCGATGTCCCAGGCTGCCTTGACCGGGTCGAGGCGGTAAGCGGTACCGGGAACGCGCGCACCATTGGGCACTACGGTGCCTTCCACCAGCGGACCGAGGAGCTTGGTGCATTCGGGGAAGCGCAGCGCCAGCAGGCCACAGCCGAGGGTGTCCATCAGGCAGTTGCGCGCGGTATCCAGGGCTTCAGGGGATTCGACCCGGTAGCCGAGGGCGTAGTCGGCCAGGGTTTGCAGCACCCGGTCGTAGTCCGGGCGATCGTTCAGGTCCACGTTGGCGCTCATAGCCAGCTCCCTTCGGAATTGCCGGGGCCGCTTCGCGACCCTTTCGCAACCCAAGGCCGCTCCTACAAGAGACCGTGTACTCCTGTAGGAGCGGCCGTGGGTCGCGAAAGGGCTGCAAAGCAGCCCCAGCCAACGAAAGCCGAGCGCCAGTGGTGCGTTAGAAGCTATCGCCAGGCACGCGAACCCAGCCCTCCATCAGCACGCGAGCACTGCGGCTCATGATTGCCTTGGTCACCGTCCACTCGCCATCCACCTGACGCGCCTCGGCCCCGACCCGCAAGGTGCCGGACGGGTGGCCAAACCGCACGGCACTGCGTTCACCCCCACCCGCAGCGAGGTTGACCAGCGTGCCTGGAATGGCTGCAGCGGTACCAATGGCCACGGCAGCGGTCCCCATCATCGCGTGGTGCAGCTTACCCATGGACAACGCACGCACCAACAAGTCGATGTCAGCGGCCGCAACTGCCTTGCCACTGGACGCAGTGTAGGTGCTCGGCGGCGCAACGAAAGCCACCTTCGGTGTGTGCTGACGCCCGGCAGCCTGGTCGACATGCTCGATCAGGCCCATGCGCACGGCGCCGTAGGCGCGGATGGTTTCGAAACGCAGCAGCGCCTCGGGGTCGCCGTTTATCGCATCCTGCAATTCAGTGCCGGTGTAACCGATGTCGGCGGCATTGACGAACACAGTCGGGATACCGGCGTTGATCAAGGTGGCCTTGAACGTACCGATACCCGGCACTTCCAGGTCGTCTACCAGGTTGCCGGTGGGGAACATCGCACCGCCATCGCCATCCTCGTCGGCGGCCGGGTCGAGGAACTCAAGCTGCACTTCGGCGGCGGGGAAGGTCACCCCGTCCAGTTCGAAGTCGCCGGTTTCCTGCACCTCACCTTCGGTGATCGGCACATGGGCAATGATGGTCTTGCCGATGTTGGCTTGCCAGATGCGCACCCTGGCCATGCCGTTGCGCGGAATGCGCGCCGGGTCGACCAGGCCGTTGCTGATGGCGAACGAGCCGACCGCAGCAGAGAGGTTGCCGCAGTTGCCGCTCCAGTCGACGAAGGCCTTGTCGATGGCGACCTGGCCGAACAGGTAGTCGACATCGTGCCCGGGCTTGATGCTCTTTGACAGAATGACCGTCTTGCTGGTGCTCGAGGTGGCGCCGCCCATGCCGTCGATCTGCTTGGCATATGGGTCGGGGCTGCCGATTACCCGCAACAGCAGCGCGTCACGCGCCGGGCCTGGGACCTGGGCCGGTTCCGGCAGGTCCTGCAGGCGGAAGAACACGCCTTTGCTGGTGCCGCCACGGATGTACGTGGCGGGAATTTTCACTTGCGCTACATGTGCCATGTTCAAGTCCTGTTCAAGCGGTCGCTTCGAGGAAGTCCTGGGCAAAGCGCTGCAGCACCCCGCCCGCTTCGTAGATCGACACTTCCTCGGCAGTGTCCAGGCGGCAGGTCACTGGCACCTCCACACGCTCGCCATTGCGCCGTGTCACCACCAGGGTCAGGGTCGCCCGCGGCTTGCGCTCGCCGAGCACGTCATAGGTCTCGCTGCCATCCAGGCCCAGGGTCTTGCGGTCAGTGCCCGGCTTGAACTCCAGCGGCAACACCCCCATGCCCACCAGGTTGGTGCGGTGAATGCGCTCGAAGCCTTCGGCGACGATCGCTTCGACACCGGCCAGGCGCACCCCTTTGGCCGCCCAGTCGCGGGACGAACCCTGGCCATAGTCGCCACCGGCGACGATGATCAGCGGCTGCTTGCGCTCCATGTAGGTCTCGATGGCCTCCCACATGCGCGTCACCTTGCCTTCGGGCTCGATGCGCGCCAGCGAACCCTGCTTCACGCTGCCGTCATCCTTGCGCACCATTTCGTTGAACAGCTTGGGGTTGGCGAAGGTGGCGCGCTGGGCGGTCAGGTGGTCGCCACGGTGTGTGGCATAGGAGTTGAAGTCCTCTTCGGGCAGGCCCATCTTCGCCAGGTACTCACCCGCGGCGCTGTCGAGCAGGATGGCGTTGGACGGCGACAGGTGGTCGGTGGTGATGTTGTCCGGTAGCACCGCCAGCGGGCGCATGCCACGCAGGGTCCGCTCGCCGGCCAGGGCACCTTCCCAGTAAGGCGGGCGGCGGATATAGGTGCTCATCGGGCGCCAGTCGTACAGCGGCGCGACTTTCGGACCGCGGTCTTCCTCGATGGCGAACATCGGGATATAGACCTTGCGGAACTGCTCCGGCTTGACCGCCGCACGCACCACGGCGTCGATTTCCTCGTCGCTGGGCCAGATGTCCTTGAGGCGGATTTCCTTGCCGTCGACCACGCCCAGCACATCTTTCTCGATGTCGAAGCGGATGGTGCCGGCAATCGCGTAGGCCACCACCAGTGGCGGCGACGCGAGGAACGCCTGCTTGGCGTAAGGGTGGATGCGCCCGTCGAAGTTGCGGTTACCCGACAGCACGGCGGTGGCGTACAGGTCGCGGTCGATGATTTCCTGCTGGATCACGGGGTCCAGTGCACCCGACATGCCGTTGCAGGTGGTGCAGGCGAAGGCGACGATACCAAAGCCCAGTTGTTCCAGTTCCTTTTCCAGCCCCGCCTCTTCCAGGTACAACTGCACAGCCTTGGAGCCCGGCGCCAGCGACGACTTGACCCACGGCTTGCGGCTGAGGCCCAGCTTGTTGGCGTTGCGCGCCAGCAGGCCTGCGGCAATCACGTTGCGCGGGTTGCTGGTGTTGGTGCAACTGGTGATGGCGGCAATGATCACTGCGCCGTCGGGCATCTGCCCCGGCACTTCTTCCCAGGCGCCGGCGATGCCCTTGGCCGCCAGGTCGCTGGTAGCGACACGGGCATGCGGGTTGGACGGGCCGGCCATGTTGCGCACCACGCTCGACAGGTCAAAGCTCAGGGTACGCTCGTATTCGGCCTTGGCCAGGCTGTCAGCCCACAGGCCGGCGACCTTGGCGTAGGTCTCCACCAGCTGCACTTGCTGGTCGTCGCGACCGGTCAGCTTGAGGTAGTCGATGGTCTGCTGGTCGATGGCGAACATCGCCGCCGTGGCGCCGTATTCCGGCGCCATGTTGGAAATGGTGGCACGGTCGCCCAGGGTCAGGGCGCGCGCCCCTTCGCCATGGAACTCGAGGTAGGCACCGACGACTTTCTGCTTGCGCAGGAATTCGGTGAGGGCCAGTACCAGGTCGGTGGCGGTGATGTTCGGCGCCAGCTTGCCGGTCAGCTCGACGCCGACGATCTCCGGCAGGCGCATCCACGAGGCACGGCCGAGCATGACGTTTTCGGCTTCCAGGCCGCCGACACCAATGGCGATCACGCCCAGCGCGTCGACATGCGGGGTGTGGCTGTCGGTGCCGACGCAGGTATCCGGGTAGGCCACGCCGCGGTCGCTGTGAATGACCGGCGACATTTTCTCCAGGTTGATCTGGTGCATGATGCCGTTGCCGGGCTGGATCACGTCGACGTTCTTGAACGCCTTCTTGGTCCAGTTGATGAAGTGGAAGCGGTCTTCGTTACGGCGGTCTTCGATGGCGCGGTTCTTCTCGAACGCCTGCGGGTCGAAACCACCGCACTCCACGGCCAGGGAGTGGTCGACGATCAGCTGCACCGGCACCACCGGGTTGACTGCGGCCGGGTCACCGCCTTTGTCGGCGATGGCATCACGCAGGCCGGCGAGATCGACCAAGGCGGTCTGGCCAAGGATGTCATGGCACACCACGCGGGCCGGGAACCATGGGAAGTCGAGGTCGCGCTTGCGCTCGATCAGCTGGCCCAGGGAGGCGTCGAGGGTCGCCGGATCGCAGCGGCGCACCAGGTTCTCGGCGAGCACACGGGAGGTGTACGGCAGGCTGTCGTAGGCACCGGGCTTGATTGCCTCGACCGCGGCGCGTGCGTCGAAATAGTCCAGGGCGGTGCCTGGCAGGTTCTTGCGGTATGCAGTGTTCATATCGTTATCAGGCTCGGTCACGGTATTCGGTAAGCAGGTCAGGCCTGGGGGCGCTGCGCGCCCCTTTCGCGACACAAGGCCGCCCTCACAAGTACAACACCGTCCTTGTAGGAGCGGCCTTGTGTCGCGAAAGGGCTGCGCAGCAGCCCCAACGGTCTTTGACTCAGCGCTGCTCGATTGGCACGAACTGGCGCTGCTCGACGCCGACATACTCGGCGCTCGGGCGGATGATGCGGTTGTTGGCGCGCTGCTCGAACACATGCGCAGCCCAGCCGGTCAGGCGCGAGCAGACGAAGATGGGGGTGAACAGCTTGGTCGGAATGCCCATGAAGTGGTACGCCGAGGCATGGTAGAAGTCAGCGTTGGGGAACAGGCGCTTCTGCTCCCACATCGTCTTGTCGATGGCTTCGGAAACCGGGTACAGGACCGTGTCACCGACCTGGTCGGCAAGCTGCTTCGACCAGCCCTTGATCACCTCGTTACGCGGGTCGGACTCTTTGTAGATCGCATGGCCGAAGCCCATGATCTTGTCCTTGCGCTCGAGCATGCGCAGCAGTTCGGCGGTGGCTTCCTGCGGGCTCTGGAAGCGCTCGATCAGCTCCATCGCCGCTTCGTTGGCACCTCCGTGCAGCGGGCCACGCAGCGAGCCGATAGCGGCAGTGACGCAGGAATACAGGTCGGACAGGGTCGATGCGCAGACCCGCGCGGTGAAGGTCGAGGCGTTGAACTCGTGCTCGGCATAGAGGATCAGCGACACGTTCATCACCTTGACATGCAGCTCGCTCGGCTTCTTGCCGTGCAGCAGGTGCAGGAAGTGACCGCCGAGGGTGTCTTCGTCGCTGGTGCAGTCGATGCGTACGCCGTGGTGAGTGAAGCGGTACCAGTAGCACATCACCGCCGGGAACAGCGCCAGCAGGCGGTCGGTTTTCTCGCGCTGGGCGTCGAAAGTCAGCTCCGGCTCCAGGGTACCCAGCACCGAGCAACCGGTACGCATCACATCCATCGGGTGGGCATCGCGGGGGATGCGCTCGAGCACTTCCTTCAGCGCCTGCGGCAGGTCACGCAGGCCCTTGAGCTTGCGCTTGTAATCGGCAAGTTCCGCCTTGCTCGGCAGCTCGCCGTACAGCAGCAGGTAAGCGACTTCTTCGAATTCGGCAGCGGCGGCCAGGTCACGGACGTCGTAACCACGGTAGGTCAGCCCGGCACCGGCCTGGCCCACGGTCGACAGTGCAGTCTGGCCGGCCACCTGGCCACGCAGGCCAGCGCCACTGAGTACTTTTGCTTCGGCCATGGTGTTTCTCCTTTCTTGAACTTGTTATAGGAAGCGATCTGGCTAATTCGGGTGATTGCCTGGGCCGGCCTCTTCGCGGGTAAACCCGCCCCTACAAGTTACCTGAGGGAGCGGCATCACCCGCGAAGAAGCCAGCACACATTCAACCTTTCTTCTGGGCAAACAACGCGTCGAGGCTCTGCTCGAAGGCGTGGTAACCAATGGCATCGTAGAGCTCCATGCGGGTCTGCATGGTGTCGATCACGTTCTTCTGCGTACCGTCGCGGCGCAGTGCGGTATAGACATTCTCCGCCGCCTTGTTCATGGCGCGGAACGCCGACAGCGGGTACAGCACCAGCGACACATCGACCGAGGCCAGTTCTTCGGTGGTGTAAAGCGGGGTGGCGCCGAATTCGGTGATATTGGCCAGGATAGGTGCCTGCACCCGGTCGGCGAAGGTCTTGTACATCGAAAGTTCGGTGATGGCTTCCGGGAAGATCATGTCGGCGCCAGCCTCGATGCACGCGGCAGCCCGGTCCAGGGCAGCGTTCAGGCCTTCCACCGCCAAGGCGTCGGTGCGCGCCATGATGACGAAGCTGTCATCGGTGCGGGCATCCACCGCGGCCTTGATACGGTCGACCATCTCCTGCTGGGTGACGATTTCCTTGTTCGGGCGGTGGCCACAGCGCTTGGCACCGACCTGGTCTTCGATGTGGATGGCCGCAGCGCCGAACTTGCACATCGAGCGCACGGTGCGGGCGACGTTGAAGGCCGACGCGCCGAAACCGGTGTCGACATCCACCAGCAAAGGTACATCGCAGACGTCGGTGATGCGGCGCACATCGGTCAGCACGTCATCCAGGCCACTGATGCCCAGGTCAGGCAGGCCCAGGGAGCCCGCGGCAACACCGCCACCGGACAGGTAGATGGCCTTGAAACCGGCACGCTTGGCCAGCAGTGCATGGTTGGCGTTGATCGCGCCGACCACTTGCAGCGGGTGTTCGGCGGCAACGGCGTCGCGGAAACGCTGACCGGGGGTGCTCTTCACAGTCATTTCTCACCTCGTGGGCTGTTGTTGTTGGCGTCCAGGTAGTGACGCTCGATGTTGCGCTTGGACGCGCCGATGTGGCGGCGCATCAGGAGTTCGGCCAGCTCGCCGTCACGGTCGGCGATGGCATCGAGAATGCGGTGGTGTTCGGCAAAGGCCTGGCGTGGCCGGTTGGGTGTGGCGGAAAACTGGATACGGTACATGCGCACCAGCTGGTACAGCTCGCCGCAGAGCATCTTGACCAGGGTCTGGTTGCCGCTGCCCTGGATGATCCGGTAATGAAAGTCGTAGTCGCCTTCCTGCTGGTAATAGCCCAGCCCGGCCTGGAACGCGGCATCGCGCTCGTGGGTGTCGAGCACCCGGCGCAGCTCGTCGATGTCGGCCTGGCTCATGCGCTCGGCCGCAAGGCGGCAGGCCATGCCTTCCAGCGATTCGCGGATCTCGTACAGCTCGATCAGCTCGGCATGGTTGAGCGACACCACCCGCGCCCCGACATGTGGCACCCGCACCAGCAGGCGCTGGCCCTCCAGCCGATGAATGGCCTCGCGCAGCGGGCCGCGGCTGATGCCATAGGTGCGCGCCAGCTCCGGCTCGGAGATCTTGCTGCCCGGGGCGATGTCGCCCTTGACGATTGCCGCCTGGATGCGCCGGAAGACATTCTCGGACAAGGTTCCAGTTTCGTCTGCCTCGGCCGGGCTTGGTGTGGTGAGGTCCAGCATATTGTCGACACCTTGCTAATCGCTTGAGCAGAAACTAGCGAATCAGAGGCTCGCAGTCAAAGACAAAATCAATATTGTCGACAATCGTCTAAGAACGAACTTACCGAGTGATGGCGTTGTCAGATCGCGGCACGCTGGCGTCAATACGACGGCGTGATAGAATGCCGCGCCTCCAACGGAGTATGGATGGTGTGTTTGTCATCAATTCATGTTGTTGACAGATGAACGAGGAAGCTTGCGCAGTCGTTGCCAGTCACCTTTGCCCCGAACCCTGCACAGCTCAGCACCGCGCCAGGATTATGAGACTTACACCCGTATTATTGCTGTTATGCCTTACCCTGCTGCCGGCCCTTGGCCAGGCGGCGGGCAAGACCGTGTACGGTCTGAACGAGTACGCCCGGCTCGGCGACCTTGACCTGGAAGTGGCCGCCAAGCTCGACACTGGCGCCAAGACTGCGTCGCTCAGTGCCCGCGACATCAAGCGCTTCAAGCGCAACGGCGAAAGCTGGGTGCGCTTTTATCTGGCCATCGACGCCGCCCATTCGCACCCCATCGAACGCCCCCTGGCGCGCGTGAGCAAGATCAAGCGCCGCGCCGGCGACTATGATGCTGAATCCGGCAAGGCCTACACCGCCCGCCCGGTCATCGAACTCGAAATCTGCATGGGCCAGGCCCGGCGCACCATCGAAGTCAACCTCACCGATCGCAGCGCCTTCCAGTTCCCGCTGCTGATCGGCTCCGAGGCGCTCAAGCACTTCGACGCGCTGGTCGACCCAAGCCTTAAATACGCGGCCGGCAAACCTGCCTGTGCCACCGACGCTCCCAAAGCAGAGTAATCCCGATGCGCTCTCTTACCCTCCATCTGAAAGTCCTGATCACCGTGCTGGTGTTGCTCGGCGTGGCGGTCACGGCCTATCAGATCTTCGTGCTCGGCATCCCGGTGACCGAAGACGAAACCGACGACCTGTGGAACATCGACGCCAAGGTCGAGTTCGTCGCCAGCTCCAAAGACCCGGTCAAGATCCAGATGTTCGTGCCACCGCTGAACCGTGACTACGTCAGCCTCAACGAGAGCTTCATCTCCAACAACTATGGGGTGAGCGTCAACCGTGCCGACGGCAACCGCAAGGTGACCTGGTCGGCGCGCCGTGTCAGCGGTAACCAGACCCTGTACTACCGCCTGGTGCTGACCAAGCGCTACAGCAACGAAAAGTCCGCCATCAAGGGCCCTACCTTCCGTGACAGCCTGGCCATCGACGGCCCGGAGAAGATCGCTGCCGAAGCCCTGATGGCACCGATTCGCCAGCACTCGGCCGACGTCGAGACCTTTGTCAGCGAGACCATCAAGCGGGTCAACAACCTCAACGACGACAACGTCAAGCTGCTGCTGGCCGGCGACACCTCGCCGATGAAGAAGGCCCAGGTCATCGACCTGCTGCTGTCGATCGCCCATGTGCCGATGGAAAAGGTCCACACCATTCGGCTCGTTGCCGATACACCGCAGACCCCGGAGCTGTGGCTGCGCAGCTTCAACGGCAACGACTGGCTGTACTTCAACCCTGACACCGGCGAGCAAGGCCTGCCGGCCGACCGCCTGCTGTGGTGGACCGGTGACGACAACCTGATCACCGTCGATGGCGGCAAGAAGGCCAACGTCACCTTCAGCATGAACAACAGCGAGATGAACGCCATCCGCCTGGCCAAGCTGACCGACGAGAACACCGACGCCGACTTCCTCGAATACTCGCTGTACGGCTTGCCACTGCAGACCCAGCAGACCTTCATGATCATGGTAATGATCCCGATCGGCGTGCTGGTGATCCTGATCCTGCGCAACCTGATCGGCATTCAGACCCTTGGTACCTTCACCCCGGTACTGATTGCCCTGGCCTTCCGCGAGACCCAGCTGGGCTTTGGCATCGTGCTGTTCACGGTGATCACCGCGCTGGGCCTGTCGCTACGCTCGTACCTGGAACACCTGAAGCTTCAGATGCTGCCGCGCCTGTCGGTGGTGCTGACCTTCGTCGTGGTATTGATTGCCGCCATCAGCCTGTTCAGCCACAAGCTGGGCCTGGAACGCGGCCTGTCGGTGGCGCTGTTCCCGATGGTGATCCTGACCATGACCATCGAACGCCTGTCGATCACCTGGGAAGAGCGCGGCGGTGGCCATGCCATGAAAGTGGCGATCGGCACCCTGTTCGCCGCCTCCCTGGCGCACCTGCTGATGATGGTGCCGGAGCTGGTGTACTTCGTCTTCACCTTCCCGGCCGTGCTGCTGATCCTGGTAGGCTTCATGCTGGCTATGGGCCGCTACCGCGGCTACCGCCTGACCGAGCTGGTGCGCTTCAAGGCATTCCTGAAGAAGGCTGACGCCTGATGTTTGGCCTGATCAAGACGTGGAAAGCCCTGGAGGCCCGGGGCATCATGGGGATCAACCGCCGTAACGCGGACTATGTGCTGAAGTACAACAAGCGCAGCCTGTACCCGATCGTCGACGACAAGATCATCACCAAGGAGCGCGCCCTGGCCGCCGGCATCCATGTGCCGGAGATGTACGGCATCATCGAGACCGAGAAGCAGATCGAAAAGCTTCACGAGATCATCGGCGGGCGCAACGACTTCGTCATCAAGCCGGCGCAGGGCGCCGGCGGTGACGGCATCCTGGTGATCGCCGACCGTTTCGAGGACCGCTACCGCACCGTGTCGGGCAAGATCATGAGCCATGAGGAAATCGAGCACCAGGTATCGAGCATCCTCACTGGCCTGTACTCCCTCGGCGGCCACCGCGACCGCGCACTGATCGAGTACCGGGTAACCCCGGACCAGATCTTCAAGAGCATCAGCTACGAAGGTGTGCCGGACATCCGCATCATCGTGCTGATGGGCTACCCGGTAATGGCCATGCTGCGCCTGCCGACCCGTCAGTCCGGCGGCAAGGCCAACCTGCACCAGGGCGCCATCGGCGTCGGTGTGGACCTGGCCACCGGCGTGACCCTGCGCGGCACCTGGCTGAACAACATCATCAGCAAGCACCCGGACACCACCAACGCGGTGGACGGCGTGCAGCTGCCGAACTGGGACGGCTTCATGAAGCTGGCCGCCGGCTGCTACGAGCTGTGCGGGCTGGGCTACATCGGCGTGGACATGGTGCTGGACCAGGATAAAGGGCCGCTGATTCTCGAACTCAACGCCCGGCCTGGCCTGAACATTCAGATCGCCAATGACACCGGGCTGACCCAGCGCACCCATGCCATCGAAGCGCATATCGAGGCATTGGCCAAGGAAGGGATCACCGAGGATGCCGAACAGCGAGTGCGGGTGACCCAGAACCTGTTCGGGCACGTGCATCCGCGCTAAGCCCCTTGGGGCTGCTGCGCAGCCCTTTCGCGACACAAGGCCGCTCCTACAGGTTTTCGCATCTCCCTGTAGGAGCGGCCTTGTGTCGCGAAAGGGCCGCAAAGCGGCCCCAGACAATGTTTAATGTCGCGCCGAGTGC
The DNA here is from genome assembly GCF_003269045.1 of Pseudomonas sp. URMO17WK12:I7. Lineage (NCBI taxonomy): Bacteria > Pseudomonadati > Pseudomonadota > Gammaproteobacteria > Pseudomonadales > Pseudomonadaceae > Pseudomonas > Pseudomonas sp. URMO17WK12:I7. The sequence continues at coordinate 310,653 of NZ_QLTL01000001.1, forward strand.
TAGGCGCATTTCCTGCACAGGTCTACAATCGCCCTCCTCGCTTTTACATCGCCGTCCACACTGATGCCGACCTGTACGCTCTACCCCCTGCCCTACCAGCCCGCCCCCGCTGCCTATTTCGCCCGCCTGCGCCAGGCCCCCGGCGCAATCCTGCTCGACAGTGCCCGCCCCGGCGCAGAGCGTGGCCGCTTCGACCTGCTCAGCGCCTGGCCCGTGCAACACCTGCAGGCCCAGCCCGGCGAAGACGGCCGCGCTTTCCTTGCACGGCTGCGCACCAGCCTGGCTCAACTGGGTGAAGCGCAGCTGCCCACCGGCATCGAGCTACCCTTTGCCGGCGGCCTGATCGGTTACCTGAGCTACGACTTCGGCCGCCGCCTGGAACAGCTGCCGAGCCTGGCTACCGACGACCTGGGCTTGCCCGACGCGCAACTGGGCCTGTATGCCTGGGCAATGGTCAGCGATCACCAGCTTGGTACCAGTCAGCTGGTGTTCCACCCCAGCCTGGCCAGTGCTGAACGCGAGCGCCTTATCAGCCTGTTCGAAGCTGTCGACAATTCGAGCTGCGGCGACTTCCACTTGCTCGCCCCCATGCAAGGCGACTTGCAACCGGCGCAGTACAAAGCCGCTTTCGACCAGGTACAACGCTACATCCAGGCCGGCGACTGCTACCAGATCAACCTCACCCAGCGCTTCCGCGCGCCTTGCCAGGGCGACCCGTGGCACGCCTACCAAGCCCTGCGCCAAGCCTGCCCGACGCCGTTCTCCGGCTACCAGCAACTGGCTGACGGCAGCGCACTGCTGAGCTTCTCCCCGGAGCGCTTCATCCGCGTCAGCCAGGGCCAGGTGGAAACCCGCCCGATCAAGGGTACCCGCCCGCGCTCGGCCAACCCGGCCGAAGACGCACGCAATGCCGAAGAGCTGCGCCAAAGCCCCAAGGACCGCTCGGAAAACCTGATGATCGTCGACTTGCTACGCAACGACCTGGGGCGTACCTGCGAGATCGGTTCGGTGAAGGTGCCAGAGCTGTTCAGCCTGGAAAGCTACCCCAACGTCCATCACCTGGTCAGCAGCATCACTGGCCAGCTGGCCCGCGACAAGGACGCCCTGCACCTGATCGGCGACAGTTTCCCCGGCGGCTCGATCACCGGTGCACCGAAGATTCGCGCCATGCAGATCATCGACGAGCTGGAACCTGCCCGCCGCGCGCTGTACTGCGGCTCTTTGCTGTATGTGGACGTGCGCGGCGAAATGGACAGCTCCATCGCCATTCGCAGCCTGCTGGTCAAGGATGGCCAGGTCAGTTGCTGGGGCGGTGGCGCGGTGGTGGCCGACTCGAACTGGCAGGCTGAATACGAAGAGTCGATTGCCAAGGTGCGAGTGCTGATGGAAACCTTGCAAGGCTTGTGATCGGTGTCGGCTCTTCGCGGGCAAGCCGGGTCGCGAAGCCGCCGACACTGACATCAGCCCGTCTACCCCGCCATTTTTTGTTACCATCACCCCATTACGAGCGCACAGCGCCACAGCCAAGATGGAAACCGCCTGATGAGCCAACCCTTCGACGTCGCCGCCCTGGCCGCGACCTATGCCAACAAGTCCCCGCAAGACATCCTCAAGCTCGCCTTCGAACACTTCGGCGATGACCTGTGGATCTCCTTCAGCGGCGCCGAGGATGTGGTGCTGGTCGACATGGCCTGGAAGCTGAACAAGCAGGTCAAGGTGTTCAGCCTTGATACTGGCCGCCTGCACCCGGAGACCTACCGCTTCATCGACCAGGTGCGCGAGCATTACAACCTGCCGATCGAAATCCTCAGCCCGGACCGCGCCAAGCTCGACCCGTTCGTCAAGGATAAAGGGCTGTTCAGCTTCTACAAGGACGGCCACGGCGAATGCTGCGGCATCCGCAAGATCGAACCGCTGCGGCGCAAGCTCGCCACCGTCAGCGCCTGGGCTACCGGTCAACGTCGCGACCAGAGCCCGGGCACCCGCAGCCAGGTGGCAGCGCTGGAAATCGACGGCGCCTTCTCCACGCCCGAGCGCCCCCTGTACAAGTTCAACCCGCTGGCGCAGATGACCAGTGAAGAAGTCTGGGGTTACATCCGCATGCTCGAGCTGCCGTACAACAGCCTGCACGAACGTGGCTTCATCAGCATCGGCTGCGAGCCTTGCACGCGCCCGGTACTGCCGAACCAGCACGAGCGTGAAGGCCGCTGGTGGTGGGAAGAGTCGACCCAGAAGGAGTGCGGGCTGCACGCCGGCAACCTGATCAGCAAGGCCTGAACCGCAGGTAAAGAAAAACCGGCCCTAGGGCCGGTTTTTCTTTACCTGTACATCAGGGCTGCTGCACTCAATCAATGCACCGGCAGCTCGACGCCTTCAAACAGCTCTTCGAGCTCTTGCTTGTTGTGGCACTGGATGGCCTTGGCCATCACTTCACGGGTCAGGTGTGGTGCGAACTTTTCGATGAAATCGCACATGAAACCACGCAGGAAGGTGCCACGGCGGAAGCCGATCTTGGTGATGCTGGCTTCGAACAATTCACTGGCATCCAAGGCCACCAGGTCGCTGTCGAGCTTGGAGTCGACCGCCATCTTGGCCACGATGCCCACGCCCAGCCCCAGACGTACATAAGTCTTGATCACGTCGGCGTCAGCAGCGGTGAACACCACTTTCGGCGTCAAGCCACGGTGGTTGAAGGCCTCGTCCAGCTTCGAGCGGCCGGTGAAACCGAACACGTAGGTAACGATCGGGTATTCAGCAACCGCTTCCAGGGTCAGCTTCGGCAGCTTGGTCAGCGGGTGGCCTTGGGGCACCACCACGCAACGGTTCCACTTGTAGCACGGCATCATGATCAGGTCGCCGAACAGCTCCAGCGCCTCGGTGGCGATGGCGAAATCGACGGTGCCGTCTGCGGCCATTTCCGCGATCTGCATCGGCGAGCCCTGATGCATGTGCAGGGCCACTTCCGGGTACTGCTTGATAAAGCTGCTGATCACCGGTGGCAGCGCATAGCGAGCCTGGGTGTGGGTGGTGGCGATAGACAGCGTGCCCTTCTTCTCGTTGGAGAACTCCTGGGCAATCTGCTTGATGCTCTCGACCTTGCGCAGGATCTCGCCAGCGGTATTGATGATCCGCTCGCCAGCCGGGGTCACGCGGGTCAGGTGCTTGCCGCTTCGGGCAAAGACTTCAACACCCAATTCGTCCTCGAGCAGGCGAATCTGCTTGCTGATCCCCGGCTGGGAGGTGTACAGACTCTGCGCCGTCGCGGAGACGTTGAGGTCATGGTGCGCTACTTCCCAGATGTAGCGCAGTTGTTGAAGCTTCATAGGTTTCCCTCGAATCGGCGGTAAGTCAGCGGCAGCAGGCAGCGACGAGATATAACTATATTAGTGGTTCTCGAAATAAAACTAGAACTATTTTGTTACACGCGCCTCCGAGAAAGCCTACTGCCAGCTTCACGTTTTCCTACGCCCGAGGTGCTGCGAGAGCGGCACCATGTACACCGGCACCGGCGACAGTTGCAGCAGGCGCACCGCCGTTCTCCCGATCGGCACGTCCACCCCGGCACCGGCAGTGTGGCTGCCGAAAATCAGCAGGTCGACGCTCAACCGCTGCGCCTGTTCCAGGATGACCTGCGCCGGATCACCTTGGCGCACCCGCACCGCCTTGATCAGTGCCAGATCTGCGTCCTCGCCCAATTCTTCACGGAAGTTTTCCAGCACCCGCTGTTCAATATTGGCCATCACCGTATTGACGCCTTCACTGTGCAATTCATCCAGCGTCTGCTCATCGAGGTAACTCTGCAGCAGGGACTCGGCGAACTGCCCCATGGGCTCGACCGCGTGAATCACATAGAGCTCAGCGCCGAAAGCGCGAGCAAGGGTCAGGGCGTGCTGCATGACAAAAGGTGCGTAGACACCGAGGTCGGTGGCGTACAGCATGGAGCGGATCATTCGACCTCCTTGACTGCCGTTGCGGCAGAGCAAGCTTCAGCTTAGCAGCGCACCGGACACGCGCTTTGCCGTCTGGCGCACTGCTGCCGCGGCCTGTAGAGGACTTAGCCGGCTCCGTTGGCGCGGTCGATGAAGGCCAGCGCCTGGTGCAACATCTGCATCCGCGGCAAGCTGCAACCGGCCGCCTGCGCACGGGCAAGTGGCTCGGCATAGATCGCCTGCAGCTCCAGCGGGCGTTGCTGGACATGGTCGTGGTACATGCTCGGCCAGTAATCGGGCATCTGCTCGGTCATGCGGAACAGGTGCTCGGCGTAACCCGCCGGCAGTTCATGCCCGCACGCAGCGGCGCCCTGCACCACTTCAGCCATCAGTGCCCGGATCAGTTCACGACTGTCGGCATCGGCCATCAGCGGCGTGGTACTGGCCCCCAACAACACCGAAAGGCCGTTGTACGGCACGTTCCACACCAGCTTCTGCCAGCGGGCCTCACCAAGATTGGCCATGGCCTGAGAGTCGATGCCAGCAGCGCGGAACAGCTCGGCGCCGGCTTCGACGATCTGCGCACCGCCCGCCTCGGCCGGCCCGCTGTGATAGCCGAGGTTGACCGCCCCCAGCGCCTGGTGGCGAATCACCCCGGGGGCCTGGCGATTGACGCAGATGAAACACAGGCCGCCAAGCAGGTGCAGATTGGCCGGCAAGGCGGCCCTTAACTGCTCCTCCACGCCGAGGCCATTCTGCAGCAGCACCACCTTGGCATCGGCAGCGGCGGCCTGGACAATCAGCGGTGCGAGTTCGGCATTGCTGGTGGACTTGGCCCCCACCAGCAACCAGTCACAGGGCGGCATGTCGGCAGCACTGGCGTAGGCATTGACCGGCATCTGCAGCGTGCCATGCACGGCATGCTCAAGCTTCAGCCCCTGCTTGCGCACCACGTCATATTCGCTGCGCAGCAGGAAATGCACATCGAAACCACCGCGCGCCAGCATCAGTCCATAGAAGCCACCGATAGCGCCGCTACCGATGATGCCAATACGTGGGTTGCGAGCAGCCATGCAAATCTCCTGGTCAGGTTGAACCGCTTTTTTACACCTTCACGGCCAGCCAGGCATACACAAGTGTGCCAACACGCGCCAAATCCCATTGTCGCGCCCCCTGTAACGCGCTAAGGTTCGGCTCCCCGCTGCGAACATTATTGCTGCTGGGCCGCACGGGGATTGCTGGCGGCCGGCACCCGTGACCTGACGAGTAACACGATGGCTGATTTACCGATCGACGACCTTAACGTTGCCTCCAACGAGACCTTGATCACCCCCGATCAGCTCAAGAAGGAAATCCCCCTCAGCGCCAAGGCCCTGCAGACCGTTACTGCCGGCCGCGAAGTGGTGCGCAATATCCTCGACGGCAAGGACCATCGCCTGTTCGTGGTGGTCGGCCCCTGCTCCATCCATGACATCAAGGCCGCCCACGAATACGCCGAGCGCCTCAAGGTGCTGGCCGAAGAAGTGTCCGATACGCTGTACCTGGTCATGCGTGTGTACTTTGAAAAGCCACGCACCACCGTTGGCTGGAAAGGCCTGATCAACGACCCGTACCTGGATGACTCGTTCAAGATCCAGGATGGCCTGCACATCGGTCGCCAATTGCTGCTGGACCTGGCCGAAATGGGCCTGCCGACCGCCACCGAAGCGCTCGACCCGATCTCCCCGCAGTACCTGCAGGACCTGATCAGCTGGTCGGCCATCGGCGCCCGCACCACCGAATCGCAGACTCACCGCGAAATGGCCTCGGGCCTGTCTTCGGCAGTCGGCTTCAAGAACGGCACCGATGGCGGCCTGACCGTGGCCATCAACGCCCTGCAGTCGGTGTCCAAGCCGCACCGCTTCCTCGGTATCAACCAGGAAGGCGGCGTCTCGATCGTCACCACCAAAGGCAACCCGTATGGCCACGTGGTACTGCGCGGCGGCAACGGCAAGCCGAACTACGATTCGGTCAGTGTCGCCCTGTGCGAACAGGACCTGGCCAAGGCCAAGATCAAGGCCAACATCATGGTCGACTGCAGCCACGCCAACTCCAACAAGGACCCGGCCTTGCAGCCGCTGGTGATGGAGAACGTCGCCAACCAGATCCTGGAAGGCAACCAGTCGATCATCGGCCTGATGGTCGAAAGCCACCTGAACTGGGGCTGCCAGTCGATCCCGAAAAACCTCGAAGAACTGCAGTACGGCGTATCGATCACCGATGCCTGCATCGACTGGTCGGCCACCGAGAATACCCTGCGCAGCATGCACGCCAAGCTCAAGGATGTACTGCCACAGCGCAAGCGCGGCTGATACAAAAAAAGCGGGGCCGTTTAGCACCCCTTCGCAGTACTGTCTGCGAAGGGGCGCGAAACGGCCCCGCTTTTTACAAGTTCAAGCCTTGCTCGAGTGGCGCTGCTGGCGCTCCATGTAGCGCTCCACGTACGAGCAGGAAGGGATCACCGTATAACCCATCTGGTCGGCGTACTCGAGGGCCTTCTCGGTCAGCGCTGCTGCGATCCCGCGGCCACGCAGGGCGTTGGGCACGAAAGTGCGATAGATATCCAGCGTCTGCTTGCCCAGGTCCATGTACGTCAGGTAGGCACGATGACCGTCCACATTGGTTTCGAACTGATGACCGGCCTGGTCATGGTGGATGGTCAGCGTTTCACTCATCACTACTCCTCGCAGGCCTTTCTGGCAGACCTTTACCTTAACCGATGTGGTTTATCCGGCGGAGGAACCTCTACGCCACCTGTTGCCCCTTGGACCGTAAGCCAACGGCAATCGTTCGACCGGGACGGGCACTCCCAAATAGTAGGCGCCGAGGGCAGGATTGCTCAAGGTGGCTAGCGTTAAAAAGTAGCAGGAACCCGCACCGGAACCTGCCGCTGGCATGCCCCGCAACAGCAACCGGATGTTGTTGTGCTTAAGACGTTGAAGGACAGTTAAAGTCACCGTTAGTTCAACAAAAAAGTTCCTGTACTACAATCGCTTGCGCCCGCTACACGGTTTTTTCACAATCCCCCCGCAAATCTTGTCGGCATCACCCCTGGCAACATTTTTTTTGCAGTTCTTGCGCTCTGTCAGTTTACTTACTACAAGTAATGGGTACTATGTACGCCGGCCAGTTTCTCTTTTCCGAGAGATGGCTATTTAATAGAAAGTCCTTGAAGGGGAACACGATGAACAACGTTCTGAAATTCTCTGCTCTGGCTCTGGCCGCAGTTCTGGCTACCGGTTGCAGCAGCGTATCCAAAGAAACCGAAGCTCGTCTGACTGCGACTGAAGACGCAGCAGCTCGCGCTCAAGCCCGTGCAGACGAAGCCTACCGTAAGGCTGACGACGCTCTGGCAGCCGCTCAGAAGGCTCAGCAGACCGCTGACGAAGCCAACGAGCGCGCTCTGCGTATGCTGGACAAAGCCAGCCGCAAGTAATAATCCTCACGGATTGTTATGAAGCCGACCCACGTGTGGGTCGGCTTTTTTATTGCCTGGACGAAAGCCCCCCCCCCCGGAAACGAAGAAGCCCGCAGCAGGCTGTTAACCTGAGCGGGCCCCGGGGTGTTGCTAAAGCGTTACTGCAGTTCGGGCGGAATGCTCGAAACCATTGGCGCGGCACCCTGGTTATTGACGGGCACGGCAATCTCCACAGGCATACCGTCTTCCGCAGCTACCACATCACGCACCATGTCCCAGTTCATGCGCAGGTTGTTGGCCAGGTCTTCACGCTTGAGCAAGGCATTGATGACCGCCGTGTGCTTGTCGACCACAGAAGGGTTGCCGTGATCATCCAGCGGCGTGTGCGCTTCGAGATAAACCTTGCCACCACTGATGCCGAACTTGTAAGGCTCGTTGATGATGCGCACTGGCGTCCCAACCGGAACCATCTTCGACAGTTCCAGCACGTTGTTGTTGAGCATGCGGAAACAGCCATGGCTGGTGCGCATGCCAATACCGAACTTCTTGTTCGAACCGTGAATCAGGTAGCCCGGTACACCCAGGGTGAACTTGAACGGCCCAAGCGGGTTGTCCGGGCCGGCAGGTACGACGGTCGGCAGGATGTCACCGTCTGCGGCGTGCTCGGCACGAATGGATGCAGGAGGCGTCCAGGTCGGATTCGGCGTCTTCGCGGTGATCTTTGTCATCGCGACAGGCGAACCCCAGCCCTCACGGCCGATACCCAGCGGGAAGGTGTGCACCACGTTCTGCCCTTTCGGGAAGTAGTACATGCGGTACTCGGCCAGGTTGATGACAATGCCTTCACGCGGCCCCGGCGGCAGGATGTAGCGGGTCGGCAGGATGATCTCGGTGCCGGCCCCCGGCAGCCACGGGTCGACGCCCGGGTTGGCGGCGATCATTTCCAGGTAGCCGAGATCGTTGGCGGTGCCGATGTCGGCGAAGGTGTCTTCGTACTTGGCCTTGATCGTCTGGACTTGGCCAACGACGTCTTCACCGGGTGGTGGCAATGGCAGTTCCAGCGCAACAGCAGGACCCGCTACCAGCAGGGCGGCCAGGGACAGGCAACGGGTGACGGCGGGAAAGCGCGGCAACATCCGGTAAATCCTTCGAAAGGTGGTCAAGAAGCACGATTGTACACCCGCCTCGCTGCAAGCGGGAGGCATTGGCGCCTTACAAGCGTTTCAGATGATGAAAGGTGCGCGCAATTGCGCGCCGCAAAGCCACCTCAAAGCTCGGGCCAGACCGGCCGCATGCCGCGGCGCTGAGCGTCCAGAATCGCCCGGCACAGGTCGCACAGGCGCCCGTCACGGTAGATGCTGCGGGGCACACCGGACCAACGCGGTTGCGCAGGCAGCAGGCCGCCGCACAAGGTACGGTCGACCGGCACGCCGAGTTCGAGCTGACGGGCCACAAGGTGGACGCGGATTTCCTGGCAAGCGAACAGGTCGAGCTGCTCATCGGGCTCGATCAGTTGATAGGCAAACAAGGACCAGGCAGGGCGCGGCATCGGGGGCTCTCGAAACGGGGGGCGCAACATTAGCCGAAAGCCGCCACCGTTTAAAGCGTCACAGCAAGGGTTTTATCACCGGCCAGGCATTTTCCAGCAAACGCTGCTGGGCCCCTTGTGCCGGATGGATGCCATCGGCCTGCATCATCTCCGGCACGCCGCCAACCCCCTCGAGGAAAAACGGCACCAGCGCCACCTGCTTTTCCGTTGCCAGCTGTTGGTAGACGTTGGCGAAGGCAGTGTTGTAACGCACGCCATAGTTCGGCGGCAGGCGCATGCCCAGCAACACTACCTTGGCGCCTGCCTGGCGGGCACTCTCGATCATCGAGGCAAGATTTTGTTGCAATTGCTGTGGCGGCTGCCCGCGCAGCCCGTCGTTGCCCCCAAGCTCCAGCACCACCAGGTTCGGCTTGTGCGCTGCAAGCAGCGCCGGCAGCCGTGCCTGGCCACCTGCACTGGTGTCACCACTGATCGATGCATTGACCACCTGCTCGTCGAAACCTTCCTCCTTGAGCCGGGTCTGCAACAGTGAGACCCAACCCTGGCGGATATCCAGGCCAGCACCAGCGCTGATACTATCGCCGACAACCAGCAGTGTTCCCGCCGCCGCGCTCTGGGCCAGGCAATACAGGGCCAGACCGGCACTCAACCACCACACTCGCATTGGATTCTCCATGGGCCCCAGCATTCTCGTTGCTCAGAACCTTAGCAAAGTGGTCCCTAGTGCGGAAGGTGACCTGACCATCCTGCATGCCCTCTCCCTCGACCTTGCCCAGGGCGACAGCCTGGCCATCGTTGGCGCCTCGGGCTCGGGCAAGTCGACCCTCCTCGGCCTGCTCGCCGGCCTCGACCGCCCCAGCGCCGGCCAGGTCATCCTCGCCGGACACGACCTTGGCCCACTGGACGAGGACCAGCGCGCCAGGGTGCGTGCCGAGCATGTCGGTTTCGTCTTCCAGTCGTTCCAGCTGCTCGACAGCCTCAACGCCCTGGAGAACGTGATGCTGCCACTGGAACTGGACGGGCGCCGCGACGCCCGCGAGCACGCCCGTACCCTGCTTGAGCGGGTCGGCCTGGGCAAGCGCCTGACCCACACTCCGCGGCAGCTTTCCGGTGGCGAGCAGCAACGAGTCGCCATCGCCCGCGCCTTCGCCGCACAACCGGCAGTGCTGTTCGCCGACGAACCCACCGGCAACCTCGACAGCCACACCGGCGAGCGCATCAGCGACCTGCTGTTCGAACTGAACAAGGAACGCGGCACCACCCTGGTGCTGGTCACCCATGATGAGCGCCTGGCCCGCCGCTGCCGGCGCCAGATCCGTCTGGAAGCAGGCCGCCTGGCGGCACCGGTGGAGGCCTGATGAAGCACATGCCGCTGTCCCGCCTGTGCGGTCTGGCTTTGCGCCAGTTGCTGCGCGACCTGCGCGCCAGCGAAGTGCGCGTGCTGTTCTTTGCGCTGCTGGTAGCGGTCGCCGCAAGTACCGCCATCGGCTATTTCGGCGCTCGCCTGAATGTCGCGATGCAACTGCGTGCCAGTGAATTCCTCGGTGCCGACCTGGTGCTGCAAGGCAGCGCACCGGCCCGTGACGAGCAGCTCAGCAGTGGTCAGGCCCTGGGGCTGCAGCATGCCCAGGTCGTGGAGTTCACCAGCGTGGTGGGTGGCGATGCCGGCATCCAGCTATCGAGCATCAAGGCGGTCGACGGTGCCTACCCGTTGCGCGGCCAGGTGCGCAGCGCCGCCGCACCTTATACCGAAGAAACCCCAGGCGGCGGCCCGGCACCTGGGGAGGCCTGGGTCGAACCGCGCCTGCTCGCGGCCCTGGGGCTGAAGGTCGGCGACAGCATCGACGTCGGCATGAAAACCTTGCGCATGAGCCGCGTGCTGACCTACGAGCCGGACCGTGCCAACAACTTCTACAGCCTGACACCCCGCGTGATGATGAGCCTGGCTGACCTGCAGGCCACTGGGGTCATCCAGCCCGGCAGCCGGGTTTCCTACCGTGACCTGTGGCGCGGCGATGCCGAAGCCCTCGGGCAGTATCGCAAGGCCGTGGAAAACAACCTTGCCGCCAGCCAGCGCCTGCTCGACACCCGCGATGGCAACCGGCAGATCGGCGGCGCCTTGGGCAAAGCCGAGCGCTACCTGAACATGGCCAGCCTGGTCGCCGTGCTGCTGGCAGGCGTGGCCGTGGCGCTGTCGGCCAGCCGCTACGCTGCGCGCCGCCTGGACGCGAGCGCCCTGCTGCGCTGCCTGGGGCTGTCGCGGCACCAGGCGCTGGGCTTGTACTGCCTGCAACTGGCGCTGCTCGGCCTGGTCGCCGCCCTGGCCGGCGCCCTGCTCGGCTGGCTGGCGCAACTGGGGCTGTTCCGCCTGCTGCACGGCCTGCTACCCAGCGTGGTGCCGGCCGGGGGCATTTTCCCGGCAGTGGCCGGCGTCGCCACTGGCCTGGTGGCACTGGCCGGTTTTGCCTTGCCACCGCTCGCGGCTCTGGGCCAGGTGCCACCGCTGCGCGTACTGCGCCGCGATCTGCTGCCCGTGCCCCCGAGCAGTTGGCTGGTGTATGGCGCAGCCCTGCTTGCCCTGGGCCTGATCATGTGGCGCCTGAGCCTTGACCTGCTATTGACTTTCGCCCTGCTGGGCGGCGGCTTGATCGCTGCACTGCTGTTGGGCGGGCTGCTGTTGCTCGGCCTGCAAAGCCTGCGAAAGGCGCTCGCCGGCGCACCGCTGACCTGGCGCCTGGGCCTTGGCCAGCTGCTGCGCCACCCGATGGCAGCGGCCGGGCAAGCCCTCGCCTTCGGCCTGATCCTGCTGGCCATGGCCCTGGTTGCACTGCTACGGGCAGAGTTGCTCGACACCTGGCAGGCACAGTTGCCAAAGGATGCGCCCAACCACTTTGCCCTGAATATCCTGCCCGCTGACCGCGAACCGTTCGCCCAGCGCCTGCACGAGGTGAACGCCAGCTCGGCACCGCTCTACCCGGTGACCCCCGGCCGGCTGATTCAGATCAACGATCAACCGGTGCAGCAGATCGTCAGCAAGGATTCCGCCGGCGAGCGAGCGGTGCAACGCGACCTCAGCCTGACCTGGGCCGCCGACCTGCCTGAGGGCAACGCGCTGAGCGCGGGTAACTGGTGGCAAGCGCTGCCTGCCAGCGATGAAATCCCGGGCGTGTCGGTCGAGGCCGAGCTGGCCGCCAGCCTCAAGCTGGAGTTGGGCGACGTGCTGACCTTCGACATCGGCGGCGAGCAGCGCCAGGCACGGGTCAGCAGCCTGCGCAGCGTGCACTGGGACAGCTTTCAGCCGAACTTCTACATGATCTTCCAGCCGGGCACCCTGCAAGGGCTGCCAGTCACCTACCTGACCAGCTTCTACCTGGCTCCAGGCCATGACCTGGACGTGGTTGCCCTGTCGCGGGCGTTCCCGGCCGTGACCATCCTGCAGGTCGATGCCCTGCTAGAACAGCTACGCAGCATCCTCGCCCAGGTCACCCTGGCGGTCGAATATGTATTGCTGTTCGTGCTGGCAGCGGGGCTTGCGGTGTTGTTCGCCGGGTTGCAAGCGACACTGGACGAGCGGATTCGCCAAGGCGCCTTGCTGCGCGCATTGGGGGCTGCGCGGCCTTTGCTGGTCAGGGCCCGGCGCATCGAATTCGGCTTGCTGGGGGCGGCCAGTGGCGCCCTGGCGGCGCTGGGCTGCGAGCTGATCACACTGGTACTGTATCGCTTTGCATTCGACCTGCAGTGGAGCCCGCACCCGTGGTTGCTGGTGTTGCCCCTGGTAGGGGCGCTTCTGGTGGGCGGGGCTGGCGTGGCGGGAACGCGACGCGCGCTGAATGCCAGCCCTTTGGCGGTGCTGCGGGAAAGTTGATACCGACCGCTGCACTGGCCTCATTGCCGGCAATGAGGCCAGTACGGGCAATATCCAGTCATTGCCCGTAGTGGATGCTGTTCACATACCAGGTCGCTTGACCGGTTGGTGTATTCACCACTACCTCATCACCCTCCTGCTTCTTGAGCAGGGCCCGGGCCATCGGCGAGTCGATCGAGATGTAGTCGTTACGGCCATAGATCTCGTCATACCCGACAATGCGAAATTTCAGGGTCTCGCCGTCATCGTTCTCGATCTCGACCCAGGCGCCGAAGAACACCTTGCCTTCCTGCTGCGGTGAATAGGCGACCACCTTTACATCTTCAAGGCGCTTGCGCAGATAGCGGACCCGGCGGTCGATCTCGCGCAGCAGCTTCTTGTTGTATTGGTAGTCGGCATTTTCGCTGCGGTCGCCAAGCGAAGCGGCCCAGGTCACCTTCTGGGTAATTTCCGGGCGATACACCCGCCACAGATGATCCAGTTCCTTCTTCAGGGCCTCGTGACCTTCCGTGGTGATGATGTTGGTGCTCAACAGCGCGCTCCTCAGCGTCGGGTAATCAGGCCTTGGCGCGCGATACGGGTAAGCTGGCCAATGACTTCGGCCGCGTCTTCGCCGACTGGCGCCTGGATCACTGCCAGGTCGAAGCGGTCAGTGCCGAACTGCTCCAGGCGGCACGCATCTTCGGCGAACTGGATGAGAAAGGCGCGGGCCTGCCCCTTGCGGCGCGACAAGCCTTCAAGATGACGCAAAAGAGTGGGCTGATGCTGGCCACCGAGCAGAATGCGCGGTGTGCGGGAAGCCTGGCTGGCAGGCAGTGGGCTCAAACAGACACTGGTACGTGGGCAACTCATGGAGTTTCTCTCCGCCTCGCGAATCCCGCTGGGCAGCGGTGGGAGGCGTCACCGAACCAGCGCTTTAGCGGTATTTCGGACGACCCGCAAAGGGGCCAGTCCCGCGCCCCGCAAGTAGCTGTTTAAATCGGCGCAGGCGGTATGCTAGAGCGACAAGCCGCAAGCTGCAAGCCCCAAGCTGAAATGCGTTTCGGCTTGGGGCTTGCAGCTTGCGGCTTGCGACCTGTCAGCGGGCGATCAGGCGGTCGAGGGACCAGCGGCCTGCGCCTTCGATCAGTACCGCCACGGTGCCGGCCAGCAGCGCCAGGGCGAACTCATAGCCGTTGTTGGACATGAACAGGCCGTTGTTGATGTGTACCGAGAAGATCGCCACGACCAGGGTCACCGTCAGTGCCAGTGCGGCCGGGCGAGCCAGCAGGCCGACCACCAGAGCCAAGCCGCCAAAGAACTCGGCGCTACCGGACAACAGCGCCATCAGGTAGCCCGGTGCCAGGCCGATGCTTTCCATCCATTGGCCGGTGCCTCCCAGACCGTAGCCGCCGAACAGGCCGAACAATTTCTGCGCACCATGCGCCATGAAGATCACACCGACCAGGATGCGAATCACGCTCAGGCCCATGCCAGCGTGGGTGTGGAACAGTTTGTTGATGGCGTTGTTCATGTCGAAGCGTCCTTGAAACCGGAATGTTGTGTTGGGATGAGCGCCATCATAATCCAATCAATAGATATGAAAATCGCAAAAAACCCAACATAACAATCGACAAATTTGATTTGTCAGCGAGTGACCACACGCTCCAGTGCCGTGCGCTCGCGGTTGAACGCAAGGAAGTACTTGTTGACGCTGTTAACGAAGTTGACCGGCCCCATGCCGACCTGCTCCATGGCGATGCGCTCGGTCTGGAAGAACCATTGGTTACCATTGAGGCCGCGCTTGCGGGCCTCGGCGCGCATGGCCTGTACCCGCTCCGGGCCAAGGTTGTAGGCTGCAAGCACAAACGCCATTCGCTCGCGCTCGTTGATTTTCGGGCTGGCAAAGAACTTGCGACGGATCAGCGCCAGGTAGCGGGCACTGGCCTGGACATTGCCATCGACCGAGCCGGTATCGCTGACCCCCACCCGCTGCGCAGCCGATGGGGTGATCTGCATCAGCCCGTGTGCCCCGCCGCTACCACGCGCCGTAGGGTTCAGGGTCGATTCCTTGAAGGCCAGGGCCGCCAGGTTGAGCCAGTCGATCTGCTGCGCCTCGCCATGTTTCTGCAACACCGGGCGCAGTGCATTCAGGCGTTGTCGGTCCTTGCGCGCCAAAGGGTTGTGCACGCGGTATTGGCGCCGGTAGATGCGCTCGAAGGCTGCATCCTGGTTTTCTGGTGCTCGATACCCCTGGAGAAAGCGGTCCACCGTGGCCAGCAACAGGGTCGCATCACGCCGCACATACCAGCGCATGGCCTGCGCCTGCCCCAGTTGCACCCGGTTGTCCAGGCGCAGGTTTGGCATGACCTTGGCCCAGCGCTGGGCGATCGGGCGCTCTACCATGGTCAATGGATAGATGCCGGCCTGGACCATTTCCAGCACATCTTCCACCGCCAGGGTCGAATCGACCCATTCGATCTTGATCGGAGACCGCTTGCGCAACGCCAGTTGCTGGTTGAGCTGCTGGATCACCGCACCTGCCGCGCTCGCGCTGGTCAATGCCACCGTACGCCCGGACAGTTGCTCGGCACGGGTATAGCTGCGCTCGCCCTTGCGCCCGACCAGCAGCAACGGTACGTGGTCGAGTACCGGCGCACTGCTGTTGACCCCACCCGTCACCGCCGGGTCGAGCAATTCGCCCGGCGCGGCCAGGTCACCCTCACCCCGCTGCAAGGCGCCGAGCAATTGCTCCTTGGCCCGCGGAATGATCTTCAAGCGGATCTGCTGACCGTCACCGGCCCGGGCATTAAGGTAGTGCTCGAGCCCGCGCAGCCGGTAATACTCGATTCCCACCGGCTCGCCCTTGATCTCGCCCGAACTGTTGCGGCTCTGGTTGACCAGTACGCGCAACACCTTGCTGCTGCGGATCTGCTGCAAGTCACGGTCCTTGCTCGCTGGCACGTTCTGCTGTGGCCCCGGCAGGCGTGCGTAGGCCGGGCCGACCGTGGTCAGCCCAAGCATCAGCAACAGGGTCAGCAGGTATCGGAGCATGCGAAATCGTGTCCGTGGTCGGTGGGCGGCAGCCATGGTGTCACGCGCGATCTTGAGAAGTGACGGTAAAAGACCAGGGCAAGCGCCTGAAGTTCTTGGTTTTTTCCGAATATCACGCTTTTTGCTATGCTGGCCGCCCCGCGGCACGAGGTAGCACCATGCAACTGATCGATATCGGCGTCAACCTGACCAACAGCAGTTTCCACGGCCAGCAGGCCGCCATCGTCGAGCGCGCCATCGAGGCCGGTGTGCAACAGATGGTCCTGACCGGCACCAGCCTGGAGGTCAGCGAACAGGCATTGGAACGGTGCCATCAGCTCGATGGCAATGGCCAGCACCTGTTCGCCACGGCCGGCGTGCACCCGCACGATGCCAAGTCATGGGATGGCAACAGCGAGCGGCAACTGCGCCAGTTGTTGGGTGAGGCACGGGTACGTGCCGTGGGCGAATGCGGGCTGGACTTCAACCGCGACTTTTCCCCCCGCCCACTGCAGGAAAAAGCCCTGGAAGCCCAGCTGGCCCTGGCGGCCGAACTGCGCCTGCCGGTGTTTCTGCATGAGCGTGATGCCAGCGAGCGCCTGCTGGCCATCCTCAAGGATTACCGCGACCACCTGCCAGCCGCCGTGGTGCATTGCTTCACTGGTGAACGGGAAGCCTTGTTCGCCTACCTGGACATGGACCTGCACATCGGCATCACCGGCTGGATCTGCGACGAGCGTCGTGGCACCCACTTGCACCCACTGGTAAGCAACATTGCCGAGGGCCGGCTGATGCTGGAGAGCGACGCGCCGTACCTGCTGCCACGCAGCCTGCGACCGAAGCCGAAAAACGGCCGCAACGAGCCGGCATTCTTGACCGAGGTGCTGCGCGAAGTGGCGCTGCATCGCAACGAAAGCCTCGAGCACTGCGCCCTGCACACCAGCGCTACGGCCAAAGCCTTCTTCCAACTTCCTTGACCCATGTCATGAGGGTTTCTCGTGTGAGTGGGCACAATGATGGCACCTTGCCAATAATGTTTCCGCTCAACTCAGAGAAGACCTACCCATGGGTGCCTGGCTTAGCAATATTTCCCTGAAGTACAAATTCTGGGCCGTCAACGCGGTGGCCTTTGTCACGACGTTGCTGCTGGTGCTTTATGCGGTGCACCTGGAGCAACGTGCCCGCGCCGATGGCGCGCAGGCCCAGGCCCAAGCCCAAGCCGAACTGCTGGCGGCCTGGCCCGCCGGGCAGCCCCTGCCCCACCAGGCCAACCTGATTGCCTGGCAACCTGGCCAGACCCCGACTTACGCGGGCGAAAACCTCGAAGCCCTGGCCAACGGACAAGGCTGGGTTGCCTTGCCAGCCGCCTGGATCCTCGGCGACAACCCGGTGCGCGGCGCCCAGGTGCTTCGCCATGGCGACCAGCAACTGGCCGTGCTGGCAGCCGCGCCTAGCCTGCGCCAGGTGTTCCTCGACCGCTTCAGCAACTACGCCTTCTGCGTGCTGATCCTGATGCTGGCGATGCTCGGTGCCTCGCAGCTGCTGATCCGCTTCCTGCTCAGCCAGCTCAATACCCTCAAGGACGTGATGCTGCACGTGGAAAAAACCGGCGACCTGTCGACCCGCGTCCCCTTGGCCTGCGGCGACGAAGTCGGCCAGATGGCCGGTGCCTTCAATGCCATGCAGGCTACCTACCACCGCGTGGTCGGCACCGTAGCCCACACCGCTGCGCAACTGGACTCCGGTGCCGCGCGCCTGGCCGCGAGCATGAACGAAGTGCGCCACGGCATGCTCGGCCAACAGAGCGAGACCGACCAGGCCGCCACAGCGATCAACGAAATGTCCGCCACCGTGCACCATATTGCCCAGCATGCCGGCGCCACTCGCGACTTGTCGCAGACCGCCGACACCCTCGCCGGCAGCGGCAAGGACGTGGTCAGCCGGGTACAGGATTCCATCTCCGGGCTCTCCACCGGCGTACAGCAAACCGCCGAAATGATTCGTCAGCTCGCCGACGACAGCCAGAAGATCAACAGCGTGGTCGGAGTCATCCACAGCATTGCCGAGCAGACCAACCTGCTGGCACTCAATGCTGCCATCGAAGCTGCCCGCGCGGGCGATCTGGGCCGTGGTTTTGCCGTGGTCGCCGACGAGGTGCGCAACCTGGCCAAGCGCGTGCAAACGTCCACCGACGAAATCACCCGCATGGTCGCCGACCTCCAGGCCGGCACCCGCGATGCCGTGGAGTTCATGCAGGAAAGTTCGTACAAGGCCGACGACTGTGTGCGGCAGGCGCAGGAGGCCGGCGCGGCGCTGGCCGAGATTACCGGCGCGGTCGCACAGATGCGCGAGAGCAACACGCAGATTGCCGTCGCTGCCGAGCAACAAAGCCAGGTAGCCGAAGAGATGAACCGCGCGGTGGTGAGCATCCGCGATGTCACCGAACAGACCGTGCAGCAGACCGTCGGCTCGGCCACCACCAGCACCGAACTGGCAACCCTTGCCGGCGCGCTGAGCAAAGCCATTGGCCAGCTCAAGCTATAGTCGCCATAGCCAGCCTCGATTGGCCCCGCCCCCGGGGTCGCACTAAGCTTTGGGCATGACCGCGAGGAAATGCCCATGAGCAAGCGACTACCCAATCTGCACGCCTGGCAATGGCGTGGCTACCACCACAATCACCGGCACCCGACCAACCTGGTGTTGCACCTGATTGCCGTGCCGCTGTTCATCCTCGGTGCGTTGCTGGTGCTGTCGGGCCTGTTCGCCCTGGACCTGGGCCAGATTGCCGTCGGCGTGATTGCCCTGATCGCAGGCCTGGGCCTGCAGCGCCACGGGCACCGCCTGGAAGCCGAACAGCCCGAACCGTTCGCCAACCGCAAGGACGCCATGCAGCGGCTGCTGACCGAGCAGTTCATCACCTTCCCGCGCTTTGTCCTCAGCGGCGCCTGGTGGAAAGCATGGCGCGAGCGGCATAAACACCGGCATTGATGCTCAGGCGAAGACGGTGACCGTCTGCCGGCTCAAGGCCAGCAATTCACCGCCCGCCGTCCACAACGCTGCGGCTGCATGCCCGTAGCCATCGCGCGCGTGCTCGGTCTCCACACGGTAGCGGCACCAGTCCAGCGTCGACAGCTGCGGCGTCGGCTGGATGAACTCGATGGTCCAGGTCAGCGTACTGCCCGCCGCCGGCTGCTTGAGGAACGGCATCAGGCTCGGCGGCCAGGCATCTACCAGTGCCAGCAGGTGCGCCTCGTTTACCTGTTCTTCGGCTACATCGCGCAAGCGCACCCAGCCGCCCATGTGGCGCGATTGATTGCCACTGAACGGCAAGCCGCCCACCGCCCAACGCAAAGCGACATGGCGCATGAACTCCGGGGTAATGCCCTTGATGTAGGGCAACTCCGGCGCCGCGTGCTCGAGTGGTTTCATTTCCGCTGCGGGTGCAGCCGCAACATTGACCACCGATGGCCGGCCCGCACCGAAATTCCCCTGCACCAGCGTCACCACCTGGCCCTCTTGAATGGCCCGACCCAGCAGTGTGGTGACCGCCTTGCCCTCGCGCAGCACCTCGACCTCGAAACGTATGGGCACATCCGCCGCAGCCGGGCTGACGAAGCTGATGGCCAGCGAACGCACCGGGCGAGCATCGGAGAGCTTCAGACGCATGCTTTCGTAAACCATGGCCGCCATCAGGCCACCGAACACGGCACGCCCCTGTGCCCAGCTGGGCGGAATGCTGACTGCGTCGGGAGTTTCCCGCACGGCGTTGAGCAACTGGTTGAAATTCATCGGCCGGCTCCTGGCTGTAAAGCGAAAGGTCCGCCAATACTAGCCAGCAAACCCCTGCCGATCAGCCCGCAAATCGGTCATTTACCGGGCTAACGCCGCTTGAGCGCCGCCTGCAGCGCGTCCAGGGTGACATCCGACTGGCGCTCGGCCTCGTGCAGCTCCTGCGCCCAGTCGACCTTGCAAGGCGCAAGGTCAGGGTGATCCTTGGCCTGCAGCAACCACTGCAAGCGGTCATGCCACTCCCCCAGATCGCCCTGCGCCTTCTTCAGCAGGCGCTGCAGCTTCTTGCCGGCATGATCGAGCTGCGGATAGGCCTCATCGCCATAACGCGCACGCTTGATGAGCAGGCGCAAGCGATGGCGATCATGGTCGGGATCCTCCAGGGCCTCACGCAGCTTGTGCCACTGCTTGACCAGCCGCTTGTCGATACGTTTGTCCAGCGACCTGGCCAGCCCCTCGCGATCCGCTGCCCGCAGAAACAGCGGGAACGCATCGACAATTGCCAGCACCCGGGTCAGCTGCGGGCTGGTGGCAACGCTGGCGAATGTCTTGTCACGCCCTGCTAGGCGCCGTTGACCGGCCTGGGCATGGCCACGCCGGATGAGTTCCGCTGCCAGCACCTCACGATCACGCAGCGGTGTCGTCAATGTGCCCAATGACTTGGCCGCCTCCTCCAGCTGCTCGACCCCAGGCAGCCCCTGCAACGGCCGTAGCAGGCTGCGCAGACGCCGCACGCTGGTGCGCAGGTCGTGCAGGGCCTCGCTGTCGGTATCGGCGGCCAGGCGCTCGCGGCATGCCAGCAGGCGCACCTGCAAGGCCAATAACTGGGCAACGACATGATCGAGCATGGCGGACATGTGACGCTCCTTGGTCAGCGCCCGGCGCGCGACTCACGAATGTAGAAACGGGCCTTTTCGGATTTGTGGGTGCACCCTTCGTACCCTTCGAACTGCTGCTGGGTCTTGGCACCGGTCAGCAGCGACAGGGCCTTGGAATAGCTGACAGTACCGGCGAAGCCTTCGGCCTTGGCCAGGTCCAGCTCCTTCCAGGCGGCATCCAGCTGAGTCGCGCAGCTGTCACGGTAGGCCGTCTTGCCCGCGCAGCCAGCAAGGGCCAGGGCGATCAGTGGAAGGCAGATCCAGGCTTTCATCGGTAATACCTCAAAGGTCAAAAGAGTGGCTGTTCGACGCCCGTGCAACTGAAAAGTGCCCGGTTCGATATGCTTTGCTTAGAGTAGTTCAGCACGCTCTGGATTGAAGCACAGGCAGCAATGAGCGCATTGTAGGACCATGGTTGTACAAGTCGAGGGAAGCTCATGAGCAAACGCGTGGCATTGGTGTTGGGATCAGGAGGCGCTCGTGGGTATGCCCATATCGGCGTGATCGAGGAAATCGAACGGCGCGGCTACGACATCGCCTGCGTCGCTGGCTGTTCCATGGGGGCGGTGATTGGCGGCATCTACGCAGCTGGCAAACTCGACGAGTACCGCAACTGGATCGAAAGCCTGGACTATCTGGATGTGCTTCGCCTGGTCGATGTCAGCTTCCGCCTCGGTGCCATCCGTGGTGACAAGGTGTTCGGCCAGATTCGCAAGATCGTTGGCGAGATCAACATCGAACAGCTGCGCATCCCCTACACGGCGGTGGCCACCGACCTTACCAACCAGCAGGAAATCTG
Source organism: Pseudomonas sp. URMO17WK12:I7 (assembly GCF_003269045.1). Classification (NCBI taxonomy): domain Bacteria; kingdom Pseudomonadati; phylum Pseudomonadota; class Gammaproteobacteria; order Pseudomonadales; family Pseudomonadaceae; genus Pseudomonas; species Pseudomonas sp. URMO17WK12:I7. The sequence goes on from NZ_QLTL01000001.1 coordinate 331,931, forward strand.
GTTCCAGGAAGGCTGCCTGCACCAGGCCATGCGTGCTTCGGCGGCGATACCCAGCCTGTTCACCCCAGTGATGCAGGGCAATCGCATGCTGGTCGATGGTGGCATCCTCAACCCCTTGCCGATCGTGCCGGTGGTCTCCAGCCATTGCGACCTGATCATTGCGGTCAATCTCAACAGCACCAACCAGAAGCAGTATCAATTGCCCGTGATCGAACGGCCGGCGGCATTCAAGATGCGCTTCGAAGCACTGCTCAGCTCACTCGGCTCGCGGCTGCCGTTTCGCCGCAAGCCGGCCGAGGAGCTGATTCGCATCGAGCAGGAGATCGTCGCCGAAGGGCTGGCACCGCCCAATCCGTGGCTGGCCGACGCGGCCGGTCCCGAGGCCCAGCAACCCGCAGCAGCGCCCGAGCGTGAAGGTGCGCCGAAATCGGCGACCGGCTCGTTCATCATCGACAACGTCGGGCCAGCCTCACTGCTCGACCTGATCAACCAGAGCTTCGAGGTGATGCAGACTTCGCTGGCGCAGTACAAGATTGCCGGGTATCCGCCGGATGTACTGATCAACGTGCCCAAGCGGGTGTGCCGCTTTTTCGAGTTCTACAAGGCGCCGGAACTGATTGCCTTGGGGCGGGAGATTGCGCGGGATACGCTGGATAATTACGAGGGCGAAAAACGCTAGGTTTTGGGCTGCCTGTGCCAGCCTCTTCGCGGGTAAACCCGCTCCCACAGGTACTGTGCAGGACTTGAGCCCTGCGCTTTACCTGTGGGAGCGGGCTTACCCGCGAAGAGGCCGGTACAGACGGCAGAAATGAAACAGGCCGCATCAAGCGGCCTGTTTCATCATGCGTCCATCACTCAGTAGCGGGTGATGTCGGCAGTGCCTTCCAGCTGCTTGCGGTAGGCCGCGAAGTCCTGCTGGCCAGCACGCGATGCAAGGTAGCGGCGGATCTGCTGCTTCTCCTCGTCGCTGGCGGCAGCGCCTTCATTGACGCCTTTGAGCTGCAGCACGACCAGGCTGCCGTCGGCCAGGACCACACTGCCGTACACCGGCTTGTCCTTGGCTTGCGGCTTGGCCAGGCGGAACAGCGCCTGCAGCTCGGCCGGGTCGATACCGTCCTGACCACGGGTCACAGCCTCGTGCGCCTTCCACTCCTGACCGTCGTGAGCACCGGCGGCAGCGATGGAACCGTCACGCAGGCCAGCGATCAGCTTGTCCGCCTTGGTCTTGAGTTCGGCAGTCGCCTTCTCCTTGGCCAGGTGTTCGCTGATGTTCTTGGCCACGGCCTGCAGCGGCAGTTGCTCCGGCTTGCGGTGCTCCTTGACGCGCAGCACCACGGTGGTTTCCGGGTCGAGCTCGATGGCGGTGCTGTTGGCACCTTCATCCATCACCTCTTCGGAGAACGCGGCCTGGATCACGCCACGGTTGGCCGTGATGCCCTCGCCGCCTTCACGGCCGAACGGGGCGGAGGTCTGCACCTTGAGGTTCAGGTCCTGAGCGGGCTGGGCCAGGTCGGAAGCCTCGTAGGCAGCATCCTGCAGCTGCTTGCTGGCGTCGACGTAACGCTGCTCGACCAGCGGGGTCTTCAGGTCGCGGGTCAGCTTGTCCTTCAGGCTGGCGAAGCTTGGCACTTCCGGCGCCTGCTTGCCCAGCAGCTTGATCAGGTGGTAGCCGAACTCGGTGCGCACCGGGGCCGATACCTGGCCGTCGTTGAGCTTGTACAGGGCGTCTTCGAAGGCCGGGTCATACACGCCCGGGCCAGCGAAGCCGAGGTCACCACCATTGCTGGCAGAACCTGGATCCTGGGAGAACTCCTTGGCCAGCTTGGCGAAATCTTCACCCTTGGCCAGACGCTGTTCGACCTCTTCGGCGCGGGCCTTGGCCTGAGCGTCGGTGACCTTGTCGTTGACCTCGATGAGGATATGCGCGGCATGGCGCTGCTCGGCGAGGTTGGCGACTTCCTTCTCGTACTGGGCCTTGAGCTCTTCGTCGGTGACCTTGACCTGGTCGAAGAACGCCGACTTCTTCAGCTCGATGTAGTCGATGACCACCTGGTCCGGCGTCATGAACTCCTTGGCGTGCTGGTCGTAATGCGCCTTGACCTCGTCATCGCTGACCTTGACTGCAGCCGGGTTGGCCTTGAAGGTCAGGGAAGCGAAGTCGCGGGTCTGGTTTTCCAGGCGGGCAAAAGCGTCAACCTGCTGATCGGTGACGAAGCTGCTGCCGGCAATACCGGTACGCAACTGGCCAATCAGCATCTCTTCCGCGAGCATGTCGCGGAACTGCATGCGGCCGTAACCCATCTGGCGGATGACCTGGTCGAAACGATCGGCGCTGAACTTGCCATCGACCTGGAATTCCGGCGTCTGCAGAATCACCTGATCCAGCGCGGCTTCGGAGAAGGCGAACTTGGCGTCTTCGGCACCCTGCAGCAGCAGTTTGCGATCGATCAGGCCTTTGAGCGCAGCATCGCGCAGCAGCTTTTCATCCAGCAGTGCTGGGTCAAAATCCTTGCCCAGCTGTTGCATCAGCTGGCGGCGCTGCATGTCGGCGGCCTGGCTCAGCTCATTCTGGCTGATGGTGTCGCCGTTTACCTTCGCCGCGTCCTGGCTGTGGGTGGCGGCCTTGAAAATGGCTTCGAAGCCGGTCAACGCCATCAACACGACGATGAGGCCAATGATGGTCTTGGCAATCCAACCTTGTGAATTGTCCCTGATATTTTGCAGCATGCGTCCCCCAGAAACGGCTGTACCACTGCGTCGACAACCGCGGAGCGTGGGTAGAATCCTGATAAAAGAAAGGCGCATCCGAGGATGCGCCTTTTCTTAGCAAACGTGTCAGGCGGGAACGTTTGCGGCCCGCCGTCAGCGTGCTCGGAGCTGGCCAGGCCAGGTCCGGCTGAAAGAGACGACTTAGTTGACGGCGTCTTTCAGGCCTTTGCCAGCCTTGAAGCCTGGAACCTTGGCAGCCTCGATCTTGATCGCCTTGCCGGTTTGTGGGTTACGGCCGGTGCGCTCGGCGCGATCCTTGACCGAGAAGGTACCGAAGCCAACCAGTACCACATCGTCACCTTGCTTCAGGGCACCGGTAACGGATTCAATGACTGCGTCCAGCGCGCGGCCGGCTACAGCTTTCGGGATGTCAGCAGATGCGGCGATAGCGTCAATCAGTTCCGACTTGTTCACTCTAAGTCCCCTTTTTTCTCTATTGAGTTTGTTTCTAAGTATGTAATGAAAAGCGTATGAAACGTGTCCCGGGTGGCAGTTTGACAATAGCGTGCCGCTTTATAGCAAGGCCCCGAAAAAACTGTCAAGGAAAGCCCCCCGGCCAAAAACTACTAATGCGTGCTGATTCTTTCCTTAGCATCGCCGTCGCGTTTGTCATCTTTCGCGACAATCTCCGGAGCCACATCTGGCAAGGGCTCCGGGGCGTATTGCAGCGCAATTTGCAGGACTTCGTCAATCCATTTGACCGGTTTGATCTGCAGATCCTGTTTGATATTTTCCGGAATTTCCTTCAAATCGCGAACATTCTCCTCGGGAATGATCACCGTCTTGATCCCGCCCCGGTGTGCGGCCAGCAGTTTTTCCTTCAACCCGCCGATGGCCAATACCTGACCACGCAGGGTGATTTCACCGGTCATGGCCACGTCGGCACGTACCGGAATCTGCGTCAGCGCCGACACCAGCGCGGTGCACATGCCAATACCGGCGCTCGGGCCATCCTTCGGCGTGGCGCCTTCAGGCATGTGGATATGCACGTCGTGCTTCTCGTGGAAGTCGGCGGCAATCCCCAGGCTGCGCGCGCGGCTTCGGACCACGGTCTGTGCGGCTGTGATCGATTCGACCATGACATCACCCAGCGAGCCCGTCTTGATCAGCTGGCCCTTGCCGGGGATGACCACAGACTCGATGGTCAGCAATTCGCCGCCCACCTGGGTCCAGGCAAGGCCGGTGACCTGGCCGATCTGATCCTGCTGCTCGGCCAGGCCGTAGCGGAACTTGCGCACGCCGAGCAGGTGCTCGAGCTGCTCGCTGGTAACCTTGACCTTGACCTGTTTCTGCCCGGTATGTTCCTTGACCACCTTGCGGCAGACCTTGGCGATCTGGCGCTCCAGGCCACGCACACCCGCTTCGCGGGTGTAAAAACGGATGATGTCGCGAATCGCCGAGACGTCGATGTCCAGCTCTTCGACCTTCAAGCCGTTGGCCTTGACCTGCTTGGGCGTCAGGTACTTGACCGCAATGTTGATCTTCTCGTCCTCGGTGTAACCCGGCAGGCGGATGACTTCCATGCGGTCGAGCAGCGCCGGCGGAATGTTCATCGAGTTCGAGGTGCACAGGAACATTACGTCCGAGAGGTCGTAATCGACTTCCAGGTAATGGTCGTTGAAATTGTGGTTCTGCTCCGGGTCGAGCACTTCCAGCAGCGCCGAGGCCGGGTCGCCCCGCATGTCGCTGCCCATCTTGTCGATCTCGTCGAGCAGGAACAGCGGGTTGCGCACACCCACCTTGGTCATCTTCTGGATCAGGCGGCCAGGCATCGAACCGATGTAGGTCCGACGGTGACCACGAATCTCGGCCTCGTCACGCACGCCACCCAAGGCCATGCGCACGAACTTGCGGTTGGTCGCGGCAGCGATCGACTCGGCCAGCGAGGTCTTGCCCACGCCAGGTGGGCCAACCAGGCACAGAACCGGGCCGCGGATCTTTTTCACCCGCTTCTGCACGGCGAGGTACTCAAGGATGCGCTCCTTGACCTCTTCCAGGCCATAGTGGTCGGCATCGAGAATCTCTTCGGCCTTGGCCAGGTCCAGGCGCACTTTGCTCTGGGCCTTCCACGGTACCTGCACGAGCCAGTCGAGGTAGGACCGCACCACAGTAGCCTCGGCAGACATCGGCGACATCTGCTTGAGCTTGTTCAGCTCGGCCTGAGCCTTGGCCAGGGCGTCCTTCGGCAGGCCAGCGCCTTCGATGCGCTTTTTCAGCTCTTCGACTTCGTTGTGGCCTTCGTCACCATCGCCGAGCTCTTTCTGAATGGCCTTCATCTGCTCATTCAGGTAGTACTCGCGCTGGCTACGCTCCATCTGCTTCTTGACTCGGCCACGGATGCGCTTTTCGACCTGCAACAGGTCGATTTCGGCATCCAGCAATGCCAGCACGTGCTCGACACGGGACGCCAGGTCGACGATCTCGAGGATTTCCTGCTTTTGCTCGATCTTCAACGCCATGTGCGCGGCCATGGTATCGACCAGGCGCCCGGGCTCTTCGATGCTGTTCAGCGACGACAGGACTTCGGCAGGGACTTTCTTGCCCAGTTGCACGTACTGCTCGAATTGCGACAGCAGCGTACGCACGAAGACCTCCGACTCGCGTTCGGCGGCGTCGGTTTCGTCGATCAGGGAAACTTCGGCACGGATGTGCCCTTCTACTTCGGTGAAGCGTTCGACCGCACCGCGCTGCTCGCCCTCGACCAGCACCTTCACGGTGCCATCGGGCAGCTTCAGCAGTTGCAATACGGTAGCGACGGTACCGACCCGATACAGGGCGTCTTCGCCTGGATCGTCATCGGCAGGGTTCTTCTGGGCCAGCAGCAGAATCTGCTTCTCGCCCGTCATCGCGGCCTCAAGGGCTTCGATAGACTTCTCACGCCCCACGAACAGTGGGATGACCATGTGCGGATAGACGACGACATCGCGCAATGGCAAAAGAGGCAAGTCGAGGGTGGTCTTCATGATTTCGCCTCTACAGCGGCCTTATGGCCGGAAACCGGTGGAAATGATGCTTGGACCTAATGTGGGGGCACGCTTGGGAAATTACAAGCGCTTGCATAGGAAAAGCAGAAAGGGGCCCGTAGGGCCCCTTCTTGCTTGCTGCCATCAACCGGCTTTTACCTGAAATCAGGCGTCTGGCGCGGCCTTGGCTTGCGGCTCGCTGTTCTCGTAGATCATCAGCGGCTGCGAGGTGCCTTCGATGACGCTCTCGTCGATCACCACCTTGCTGACATCCTTCTGCGAAGGAATCTCGTACATGGTGTCGAGCAGCACGCCTTCGAGGATCGAGCGCAGGCCACGGGCGCCAGTCTTGCGCTCCAGGGCCTTGCGCGCGACGGCCTTGAGGGCGTCGGTGCGGAACTCGAGGTCCACGCTTTCCATCTCGAACAGCTTGGCGTACTGCTTGGTCAGGGCATTCTTCGGCTCGGTGAGGATCTGCATCAGCGCAGCCTCGTCCAGCTCGTCGAGGGTCGCCAGCACCGGCAGACGGCCGACGAACTCAGGGATCAGGCCGAACTTGACCAGATCGTCCGGCTCGACTTCGCGCAGCGATTCACCGACCTTCTTGCCCTCTTCCTTGCTGCGTACTTCGGCGCCAAAACCGATGCCACCCTTGGTGGAGCGGTTCTGGATGACCTTTTCCAGGCCAGAGAAGGCGCCACCGCAAATGAACAGGATGTTGCGGGTATCGACCTGCAGGAATTCCTGTTGCGGGTGCTTGCGGCCGCCCTGCGGCGGAACCGAAGCAACGGTGCCTTCAATCAGCTTCAGCAGCGCCTGCTGCACGCCCTCACCCGAAACGTCACGGGTGATGGATGGGTTGTCCGACTTGCGCGAGATCTTGTCGATTTCGTCGATGTAGACAATGCCCATCTGGGCCTTTTCCACGTCGTAGTCGCACTTCTGCAGCAGTTTCTGAATGATGTTCTCGACGTCCTCACCCACATAACCGGCTTCGGTCAGGGTGGTGGCGTCCGCAATGGTGAACGGTACGTTCAACAGGCGTGCAAGGGTTTCGGCGAGCAGGGTCTTGCCCGAGCCGGTAGGCCCGATGAGCAGGATATTGCTTTTGCCGAGTTCGACTTCGTCGCCCTTCTTGTCACGCTGATTCAGGCGCTTGTAGTGGTTGTACACCGCTACCGCGAGCACCTTCTTCGCGCGCTCTTGGCCAATGACGTATTGGTCCAGGATGCCGCTGATTTCTTTCGGCGAAGGCAATTTGTGCGCACTGCTCTCGGCCTGGGCTTCCTGCACCTCCTCACGGATGATGTCGTTGCACAGGTCGACGCACTCGTCGCAGATAAATACCGAGGGCCCGGCAATCAGTTTGCGCACTTCGTGCTGGCTTTTGCCGCAGAAGGAGCAATAAAGCAATTTGCCGCTGTCCTCGCCGTTACGGGTGTCAGTCATTCGATCGATCCAATCCGGTAGGCTTGCAACACAAGATGAAGGCAATTGCGGGCTTTTTCAAGTCCGCAGGTAGGCACTTTGCGCACCTACCTGCTCTGGCACCTGGGTTCAGGAGGCCAGTTGCCGCTTGTCGTATACCGAGTCGATCAGACCGTACTCGGCCGCGCGCGAGGCGCTCATGAAGTTGTCACGCTCAGTATCACGCTGGATGGTCTCGAGGTCCTGGCCGGTGTGGTAGGCCAGCAGCTCATTGAGACGTGCCTTGATGCTGAGAATTTCCTGGGCGTGGATCTGGATGTCGGTAGCCTGGCCCTGGAAGCCGCCCAGCGGCTGGTGAATCATCACCCGCGAGTTAGGCAGGCAGTGACGCTTGCCCTTGGCACCAGCGGTCAACAGGAAGGCACCCATGCTGCAGGCCTGGCCGATGCAGATGGTCGACACGTCCGGCTTGATGAACTGCATGGTGTCGTAGATCGACATGCCAGCCGTCACCGAACCACCTGGGGAGTTGATGTAAAGATGGATATCCTTGTCCGGGTTTTCCGCCTCAAGGAAAAGCATCTGCGCCACTACCAGGTTGGCCATGTAGTCTTCTACAGGGCCCACCAGGAAGATCACTCGCTCCTTCAACAGGCGCGAGTAGATGTCATAGGCGCGTTCGCCACGGGCGGACTGCTCGATAACCATCGGGACCAAGCCGCCTGCGGCCTGGATGTCAGAGCTCTGCTGAATATAAGAATTGCGGGACATGTCCTGCGCTCACTCCCAAATAGTCATGGCTTGATAACGCACAAGCCAGCTCGAAGGCTGGCTTGTGGGGTTTCCTACGAGAGAACCGTATTACTCAGCTTCGGCAGGAGCCTGTGCTGGCTTTACGGCATCTTCGTACGAGACCGACTTGTCGGTCACAGTCGCTTTCTGCAGAACAGTATCTACAACTTGTTCTTCCAGCACAACCGAACGAACTTCGTTCAGTTGCTGGTCGTTCTTGTAGTACCAGGAGATGACCTGCTCAGGCTCTTGGTAAGCCGAAGCCATTTCTTCGATCATTTCGCGAACCTTGCCTTCGTCCGGCTTCAGCTCGAACTGCTTGACCACTTCGGCGACGATCAGACCCAGCACCACACGGCGCTTGGCTTGCTCTTCGAACAGCTCGGCCGGCAGTTGCTCAGGCTTGATGTTGCCACCGAACTGCTGAACAGCCTGCACGCGCAGACGGTTGACTTCGTTTTCCAGCAGAGCCTTAGGCACTTCGATCGGGTTGGCGGCCAGCAGACCGTCCATGACCTGGTTCTTGACCTTGGTCTTGATCGCCTGGCGCAATTCACGCTCCATGTTCTTGCGAACTTCGGCGCGGAAGCCTTCCAGGGTCGATTCTTTGATGCCGAACTGGGCGAAGAATTCTTCGTTCAGCTCTGGCAGCGCAGGTGCCGAAACGCTGTTGACGGTGATGGTGAACTCGGCGGCCTTGCCAGCCAGGTCCAGGTTCTGGTAGTCCTCAGGGAAGGTCACGTTGACAACGCGCTCTTCACCCGCCTTGGCGCCAACCAGGCCGTCTTCGAAGCCAGGGATCATGCGGCCGGAACCCAGTACCAGCTGGGTGCCCTTGGCGGAACCACCGGCGAACACTTCACCGTCGACCTTGCCGACGAAGTCGATGTTGACCTGGTCGTCGTTCTGCGCAGCGCGCTCGACGGCCTCGAAGCGGGTGTTCTGCTTGCGCAGGACTTCCAGCATGTTGTCCAGGTCGGCGTCGGCCACTTCGGCGCTCAGGCGCTCGACATTGATCGAGTCGAAGCCGGCAACGGTGAACTCCGGGAACACTTCGAAGATGGCAACGAATTCCAGGTCCTTGCCCTTCTCGAAGGACTTCGGCTCAACGGCCGGAGCGCCAGCCGGGTTCAGCTTCTGCTCGACGATGGCTTCGTAGAAGGAAGCCTGGACCAGGTCACCGAAAGCCTCTTGGCGGGCATCGGCCTCAAAACGCTGACGGATCACGCTCATCGGCACCTTGCCTGGGCGGAAGCCCGCGACCTTGGCGCGCTTGGCAGTCTGTTGCAGACGCTTGTTGACTTCGTTCTCGACGCGCTCGGCCGGAACGGCGATGGTCATGCGGCGCTCGAGAGCGGAAGTGTTTTCAACAGAAACTTGCATGGATATTCCTCGTTGCACAGACGTTAGCCGGCGATAGCCCGACTCCAGAATCAAGGGCAAACATTCTAGTGAGTCACGCACCAGAAGTCACCCCACCCGGGACGACGGGAAACCTCGCCGGTCGATTAACTTGCATGGCCCGCACAATGAAGTGCCAGGCCTCTTTATATAGAAGGCAGCGCAACGCCCGCTGGCGGCACGCAACCGAAATACCTTGTGATACAACAGCCAGCACAAAAGCGACGACGCCTTACTCGGGGTCGATCTCGTTGAACTGGCAGTACTCTTCCCACGCCATACCCAACGCCTCAGCCACCTCGCGATGGGTCTCCAGGCGCATGGCATGCAGTTGCTCGGGGCTTTCGGCGATCAACTGCAACGCCAGCTCCCAGGGCTGAATCCCTTGCTCATCGGCGGCACCCTCGAATGCCCACTCGATCTGCTGGGCCTGCTCACGCGCATCCAGCTCGCGAATTTCCTCGAGCAGTTGCGGGTTGGCTTCAGCGAAGCGCTGCAGCGCCAGGGCCTGGCGGGCTTCTTTTGCAATCATCGGGCTATTCCTCTGCCGGCCAACTGGGCCGGTGTTTCAACCGGCTGAAATCTAACAGCTTTTATTGGGGTGTCACCAGAGGATTACAAGGGGGAAATGAGTGATGGCTGCGAAGTTTATGACGTTAGCCTTTTAGCGCCATTGAGCCCGAGCGCCGCGCGGGCGGCGCTCGGGCTCAATGGCGACACATGACATGCAACGGCAGAAACAACAAAGGCGCCAGATCTCACGATCAAGGCGCCTTTGAAAAATATGGGGTGGACGATGGGAATCGAACCCACGACAACTGGAATCACAATCCAGCGCTCTACCAACTGAGCTACGCCCACCATATTGCGGTGTTGCAGTGTTGCGATACAGCCTTACTAAAGCATGGTGCGGACGAAGAGACTCGAACTCTTACAGCTTGCGCCGCTGGAACCTAAATCCAGTGTGTCTACCAATTTCACCACGTCCGCGTAACGCTTAAAACAAAGGCGCCAGATCGTTCAATCAAAGGCGCCTTCGACAAATATGGGGTGGACGATGGGAATCGAACCCACGACAACTGGAATCACAATCCAGCGCTCTACCAACTGAGCTACGCCCACCATATTGCATTACAGCCTTACTTGCTTGCCTAAGCTGCCTAAATGGCGCACCCGGCAGGACTCGAACCTGCGACCATCCGCTTAGAAGGCGGATGCTCTATCCAGCTGAGCTACGGGCGCTTAAGCTTAAAGCCTAACCGAACGAGGCCTTAACAGGTAACTGCTAAACCACTCATTCTGCCCGACTTCGCCAACCAGTGCTAGGCTGTGCCCGACAAGTGCGGCGAATCTTATAGGCGAGCCTGAAAGTCGTCAACACCTTTCTCCAAAAAATTTAAATTATTTAAGGGCTTAGGGGATTTGCCCGACCACCCGCCTTTGCCCTTGGACGATGTCGTGCGAGAATGCGCGCTCTTTATTGTTCCTTTCTCGATGGTTAATCACGCGTCTATGACTGCACACCTAATCGATGGCAAGGCGATCGCCGCCAACCTGCGCAAGCAGATCGCTCAACGTGTCGAGGAGCGTCGCCAGCAAGGCCTGCGCACGCCAGGCCTGGGGGTGATCCTGGTCGGCACCGACCCTGCCTCCCAAGTCTATGTCTCGCACAAGCGCAAGGACTGCGAAGAGGTCGGCTTCATTTCCCAGGCATTCGACCTGCCCAGCGAGACCACGCAGCAAGCGCTGGCCGAGCTGATCGACCGCCTCAACGACGACCCTGCCGTTGATGGCATCCTGCTGCAGCTGCCGCTGCCAGCGCACCTGGATGCCTCGCTGCTGCTCGAGCGCATCCGCCCCGACAAAGACGTCGACGGCTTCCACCCGTACAACATCGGCCGCCTGGCCCAGCGCATTCCGCTGCTGCGCCCGTGCACGCCCAAAGGCATCATGACCCTGCTGGAAAGCACCGGGCAGGATCTGTACGGCATGAACGCGGTCATCGTCGGCGCGTCCAACATCGTCGGCCGCCCCATGGCCATGGAGCTGCTGCTGGGCGGTTGCACCGTGACCGTCTGCCACCGCTTCACCAAGGACCTGGCCGGCCACGTCGGCCGCGCCGACCTGGTGGTAGTGGCCGCCGGCAAGCCGGGCCTGGTCAAGGGCGAGTGGATCAAGGAAGGCGCCATCGTCATCGACGTCGGCATCAACCGCCAGGAAGATGGCAAGCTGGTGGGCGACGTGGTCTATGAAACCGCCCTGCCGCGCGCCGGCTGGATCACCCCGGTTCCAGGTGGTGTCGGGCCGATGACCCGCGCCTGCCTGCTGGAGAACACGCTGTATGCCGCCGAAGAGCTGCACACGTAAAACCGCGTGACATGAAAACGGCACCTCTGGCAGGTGCCGTTTTTTTTGCCTCAAGCTTGCTTGCCGCCTGCCACGGCTGCGCCACCTGAGCACAGCCGATTCGGCTGTGGCTTGCCGCCAAATCAACCACAACCGCTGCCGCCAGCCCCCGCTTCAGCCAGCATCGCCACGCTCCAAGCCCGACAATATCACCAGAACCCACACTGGAGGCGTCGCCGCAAGGAGACCTGTCATGACCCGCTATATCGATGTGCAAGACCTCGCCCGCCTGATCAATCGCAAAGGCCTGCCCACCTGCCTGGTGGAGATGGCCGAGTACATCCGCCAGGACTACCTGCGCTGGCAGGCCTTCGAGAAATGTGCGCGGGTGGCCAACCACTCGCCCGGCGGGGTCATCGAGCTGATGCCGGTGTCAGACGCCAGCCTGTATGCCTTCAAGTACGTCAACGGCCATCCGAAGAACACCCAACATGGCCTGCCCACCGTGATGGCCTTCGGCACCCTGGCCGATGTCGACACCGGCACCCCGCTGCTGCTCAGCGAGATGACGCTGACCACGGCGGTCCGCACGGCCGCCACTTCGGCGCTGGCAGCCCGTTACCTGGCACGGGAAGACAGCCGCTGCATGGCACTGATCGGCAACGGCTCGCAAAGCGAGTTTCAAGCCATCGCCTTCAATACGCTGCTGGGTATCGACGAGATCCGCTTGTATGACATCGACCCAGCCGCCACAGCCAAGCTGGTGGCCAACCTGGCCGGCCGCCCGGGCTTGAAACTCAGCGTTGCCAGCTCCGTTGCCGAAGCGGTGCGCGGTGCCGATATCGTCACCACGGTCACTGCAGACAAAGCCTTCGCGACCATTCTCACGCCGGAAATGATCGAACCAGGCATGCACCTGAACGCGGTGGGTGGCGATTGCCCGGGCAAGACCGAACTGCACCGTGACATCGTGGAACAGGCGCGGGTGACCGTCGAATACGAACCACAGAGCCGGGTCGAAGGCGAGATCCAGCAGATGCCGGCCGACTCGCCGGTGGTCGAGTTCTGGCAGGTGGTCGCCGGGCTTGTCCAAGGCCGTGAGGACGCAGGGCAAGTGACCCTGTTCGACTCGGTCGGATTTGCCCTGGAGGATTACTCGGCCTTGCGCTATGTGCTGGACACCGCGCGAATGCTGGGCATTGGCCAGGACATAACGCTGGTGCCAAAGCTTGAGAATCCGAAGGACCTCTACTCTCTGCTGCAACCGCGTGTGGTTGGCGTGCGCTCGATGCGCAAGGCAGACACTGCCTGCGCCTGATGAACCCCGGGGCCGCGCAGCAGCCCCGGATTACGCCTACCCTGTCCATGCCCACTTTTGAAAGAAGCCCTGCGCATGGACACCAAGGACGCCAATGCACAACCGCTGGACCGTATCGATGAAGCCATTCTCGAGGTGCTGCGCCACGATGGCCGCATCACCTTCGAAAAGCTCTCGACCTTGGTCCACCTCACGCCACGCCCCTGCCTGGAGCGCGTGCGCAAGCTTGAACGACGTGGCGTGATCCGCGGCTACGGCGCGATCATCGACCTGCAGAAACTCGCCCCGGGGCTGTCCCTGCTGGTGCTGGTGGCCCTGTCCAATCAGCGTGGGCGCGCCGCACAGAAGGCCTTCGAAGCCACGATGCTGGCCTGCCCGCAGGTGTACGAGTGCCAGCTGATCAGCGGTCACTTCGACTACAGCCTGCGCCTGCGCTGCCGCGACATGGAGCACTATCGGGTGCTGAGCGAAAGCTGGATGAACGACGACGCACTGCACATCGACAAGCTGGTGGCTCACCCGGAGCTGGCTGCGGTCAAGCACATGGCCCCGCCACTCGGGCAGTGACAGCCCCGGGCCCTGGCAAGGCGATTGCAAAGAAACCCTTCGCGCCGGCCAGCGCCCTGATTCCCCCTGCGCGAAAGCGCCGCTGTTTACCTCCCCTGCACCGAACTAGAGCCTGGCCTGCGCAAATGCCCCACAACTGGTCAGACCGGTAAGGCCAAAATCCCTTGCAATGTAGGATTTTTCGCGGTTTTATGATCCCGCGCTGAACAAACCGGTAAGACCACAACAATAATGAAGTCCTGCGCTCTTTCGCCCCGTGCGGCACCGAAGCAAGGACACCGATCAGAGATCACTCCCATGCTCAAATGGTGCTCGCGTTCGATCTTCCTGCAAGTCGTGCTCGGCCTTGCCCTCGGCATCGCCTGCGGCCTCAGCTTCCCCGACCTCTCCCTGCAACTCAAACCCCTAGGCGATGGCTTCATCAAGCTGATCAAGATGCTTATCGGCCTGATCGTCTTTTGCGTGGTGGTCAGCGGCATTTCCGGCGCCGGCGACCTGAAGAAGGTCGGACGCATCGGCCTTAAATCGGTGATCTACTTCGAAGTGCTGACCACCATCGCCCTGGTCATCGGCCTGGTGTTCGCCTTCAGCAGCGGCATCGGCAGCGGCGCCAACATTCACCTTGACCAGCTCTCCACTGCCGACGCCAACGGCCTGGCCGAGCGCGGTCAGCATATCCACGGGGCCACGGCGTTCTTCATGGACCTGATCCCGACCTCGGTGGTCGGTGCCTTCGCCGACAACAACATCCTCCAGGTGCTGCTGTTCTCGGTGCTGTTCGGCAGCGCCCTGAACCTGGTAGGCGAATCGGCCGCCGGCATCTCGCGGCTGATCAACGAGCTGAGCCACGTGATCTTCCGCATCATGGGCATGATCGTGCGCCTGGCGCCGATCGGTGTGTTCGGTGCCATTGCCTTCACCACCAGCAAGTACGGCCTGGAGTCGCTGCAGCACCTGGGCGGCCTGGTGGCACTGTTCTACCTGACCTGCGCCGGCTTCGTGCTGATCATCCTGGGTACCGTGATGCGCGTGTCGGGCCTGAAACTGCTGCCGTTCATCAAGTACCTGCGTGAAGAACTGACCATCGTCCTCGGCACCGCTTCGTCCGACGCCGTACTGCCGCAGATCATGCGCAAGCTGGAACACCTGGGTATCGGCAGCTCCACCGTCGGCCTGGTGATCCCCACCGGCTACTCGTTCAACCTCGACGGTTTCTCCATCTACCTGACCCTGGCCATCGTGTTCATCGCCAATGCCACCGGCACGCCACTGGAAATGACCGACCTGCTGACCATCCTGCTGGTGTCGCTGGTGACTTCCAAGGGTGCTCACGGCATCCCAGGCTCGGCGCTGGTGATCCTAGCCGCGACCCTGACCGCCGTGCCGGCGATCCCGGTGGTGGGCCTGGTGCTGGTGCTGGCGGTGGACTGGTTCATGGGCATTGGCCGGGCACTGACCAACCTGATCGGCAACTGCGTGGCCACCGTGGCCATTGCCCGCTGGGAAAAGGACATCGATCTGGAACGTGCTCAGAACGTACTCGATGGCAAACCCGGCTTCGCCCCTGCGCCACGCAAGCAAGCCAACCCCCATCAACAGGAATTCTGAGCCAAAGTGGCCGGCGCCGGCGCCGGCCCTTCCAGGAGCAAACCGTGATCAGCTCATCGACCGTCGTCAACTCAGTGGTGGAAAAACTGCGCCAGGCCTTGGCCCGTGGCCAGTGGCGCTCCGGCGACATGCTGCCCGGCCAGCGCGAGCTTGCCGAGCAACTGGGCATCAGCCGCCCCAGCCTGCGCGAAGCCGTGACCGTGCTGGAAACCCTGGGCCTGGTGCGTGCGCTGCCGGGTAAAGGGGTGCTGGTGCTGGACGCCGAGGCGGCGCCCCAGGACCCAACCACCGAAAGTACCGCAGCGGCCAGCCTGGCCGATGTGCTGGAGCTGCGCTACACCCTCGAACCGTTCATCGTCGGCCTGGTCGCGCAATCGGCCAACAACCAGGACATCGGCCAACTGCGCCTGACCCTGATGGACATGCGCGAAGCCCTGGAAGCCGATGACAGCGAAGCCGGGGTCAAGGCCTACATCGCGTTCCACGAGGCACTGTTCGCCCTGACCACCAACCCGATCTTCCAGAGCGTGGTACAGCAGACCGGCAACGCCCTCAAGCAGAGCGCCAGCATGCTGCGCAACTCACCCGAGCACCTGGCCGCGCGGCTCAAGGAAAACGAAGCCGTGGTGCGCGCCATTCGTGAACGCAACAGCGCCCACGCCAGCGCCCAGATGCGCCAGCACATCCTCGCCGAGGGCCAGCGCATGGGCATTCAACTCAACATCCCGGACGACCAGCCCGGCCAATGACACCAGGAGAGCGACCATGACCGCCTGCGCCCACGCCGCCCCCCGCCTGCCTGCCCTGCTCGCCGCTGGCGAGACCCGCCTTTCGGCCGAGCAGATCTACCCACGCCTGTTCGATGCGATCCTCGAGCAGCGCCTGCCGCCGGGCAGCCTGTTGCCCGAACAGGCCCTGGGCAATGCCTTCGGGGTGAGTCGCACGGTGATCCGCCGGGTGCTCGGGCGCCTGTCGGACCAGCAAGTGGTGGTGCAGCGCCCCAGCCACACCGCCCACCTGGCCGCCCCCGACCCTGAGCAGGCACGCCAGGTGCTCAGCGCCCGGCGCCTGGCCGAAACCACCCTGATCAGCCTGGCCGCCCAGCGTGCCCGGCCAGCGCAGATCCGTCAGCTGCGCCAGCTGGTCGAGCGCGAGCGCCAGCACCACGAACACGGCGAGCGCTGCGCCGCCATCCGCTTGGGTGGCGAGTTCCATCTCAAACTCGCCCAGGTGGCGGCCAATGCACCGCTGGCGCGCTTTCTCAACGGCCTGGTGCCGATGACCTCGCTGATCATCGCCCGTTACGAATCGCCTTGCTGCGACCACTGCGCCTGGGAAGAGCATGCGGCGATCATCGATGCCGTCGAGGCGGGTGACTCGGGTGCGGCGCTGACGTTGATGCATGAACACCTGGACCGCCTGGAAGACAAGCTCGACCTGGATTGAGCCGGGGCCGCTGTGCGGCCCATCGCCGGCAAGCGCGGCGCCTGCTGGGATAGCGCAAGATTCAAGCCCTGCACAGGAGCCGGCTTGCCGGCGATGGGCTGCAGGGCAGCCCCATCAGCACCGCCCTATACTCGGATAACCACCCAGCCTCTACCCCAAGGGAGGCAGCCGAGTGAGCCCACGCCTGTTGATCCTGCTGTGCTTCTTGCTGGCCATCGCCGGCTGCGCCGGCAAACGCCCACCAGCCGCTCCGCCACCGGCGGTGCTCGACCCCGCGGCCTGGCAGCGCATCGACCAGGAATTGATCGAGGCCTCGGTCGGCGCTGCCGGCTCTGCCAACGACTATGCGCGGCGCTCGATGCGGGTATGGAAGGAGCAGGTGCAGCAGCGCACCGAAAACGACTTCATCCCCTGGTTCACCGGCTACTGGACCCAGCAATGGCTGACCATGAAGGTGGCCTGGTACAAGCTCGACAGCGGCGAAGGCCGTGAGCCTGCAGAGAAGCGCCTGGCGCTGTACCTGCAGGAGCAGTACCACGAGCGGGTAATCGAACCGGTGGCCGAGCAGATCAACCCCGAAGGCATCCGCGATCGTGCCTGTGAGCTTTACGTGCAACTGCTCGGCCAGCAATTGCCGGCCATCATCCAGCGTTACAACGCCGCGCCCGAAGCATTCAGCCAGCGCCTGAATCGCATCCCGGCGATCAACCTGGGGCCACCGCAGGCCCGCAATGCCACGCTGTATCAATTGCTGCGCGCCAAGTCACTGGATCAGCAGCCGGCCTGGCTGGCGTTGCGCGAGCACTTGCACAAGCAGGCCAGCAAAGGCCCGGGGAAAACCGACGTGGGCTTGTCGTCCGTGGCGACCAATGCCAGCGAAAAACTCGGTGCCACCCTGGCGCCGCGCGGCATTGCCAGCGCCGTAGCCAGCGCCGTCGGCAAGGTGGCCGGGGCCATGATTTCCATTGCAGCGACCGGTTACGGCATGATGACCCACAACCGTGACCAGCCGCAGATGGTCGAGCAGTTGCGGGTCATCCTCAACGTCGCGCTCAACCAGGAATGGCAGGAGCTGATGGAGAACCGCCAGAGCGGCGCGCTGGCGGGGGTGTACTACTTGTCGGGGCAGGTTGAAGACAGCCTGCTGGCCACCGCGCCACAGCCATCCATGCAGCAGCAGACCCAACAGCGGCAAGCACCAGCACCCCAGGAGCCTTTGCTGATACGCCTGCCGTAGCAGACGGTCCCGGCCTCTTCGCAGGCAAGCCCGCGAAGAGGCCGGGACAGGTCGCCTCAGGCAGCGGCCATGGCCGAGGTCGGCAAACCAAAGATCCGGTCGAATGCCCAGTTGTAGGCGAAGGTGTAGCACGGAATCAGAATGATGAACGCCAGGTCGACCAGAAACGCCTCCACCAGGCTCATGTCCAGCCACCAGGCAATCAGCGGAATCAGATACACCACCAAAGTCAGCTGAAAACCGATGGCATGCACCACCCGCCGCGCCACGCTGCGCCCGCGCTTGGGCTGGCGGCTCTCCCAGTACTCGAACAGGCTGTTGTAGATCAGGTTCCAGAGCATGGCGATGGTGGTGATCATCACCGCCAGCGGCCCGGTGTGCGACGCCTGGGTGTCCGACAGATAGGCCAGCCCCAGCGTCGACATGCACAGGCCGATCAGTTCATAGGCGGTCACATAGACCAGTTTGCGTTTGACGCCCTGCACGGGTTACCTCATGTGTCGAAATGCGATGAGGCGCAAGGATGATTCAATCCGCTTGACAGAAAAAGTCAGCAGCTTTCAGATTGACTGACAGGAGGCTGCCATGAATTTTTCAAGCGACAACATCCAGCTTTTTCTCGCCGTGCTCGACCGCGGCTCGTTTTCCGCCGCCGCCCGCGCCCTGCAGCGCGTACCCTCGGCGGTCAGCATGGCCATCGGCAACCTTGAAGCCGAACTGGGTTACAGCCTGTTCGAGCGCGGCTCACGCGAGGTCCGCGCCACCGCCCAGGCCCTGGCCCTCGAGCCCCATGCGCGGCTGATCGCCGAACAGCTGGGCCTGCTGCAGGTGCACGCGCTCGAGCTGTCCCAAGGCCTGGAGAGCAGCCTGACCCTGGCCGTGGTCCCCGATATCGACCATCGCCCGCTGCTGGCGGCCATTGCCAGCCTGGGCGCACGCTACCCGCTGCTCGACATCCAGCTGCTGAGTGCCCCTCAGGAAGAAGCCCTGCACCTGCTCGACAGCGGCCGTGCAGACCTGTGCCTGGCCTTCGCCGGCTTGCAGGTCGATGCCCGCCGCAGCTTCCAGCACATCGGCATGGAGTCGCTGGTGGCCACCTTGGCGCCGGCCCACCCAGCCCTGCTCGAGGGCCGCATCCACTTCCTCGAAGACCTGGTCAATGTGCGCCAGATCCTGGTCCGCAGCCGCGACCTGCCACTGCTCGACCCTCGCCCGTTGATCGGCGCCACACACTGGTCCACCGACAGTTTCGACCTGGCCCTGCAGATGGTCGAAGCCGGCCTTGGCTGGGGTGACCTGCCACTGGCACGCGTGGCGCCACTGGTCGATGCCGGCCGCCTGGTGCGGCTGCAATTTCGCAATACCCGCAACGAGCTGCAGCTGCCGATACATGCCTTTTGGCGCAAGCAGCAACCGCTGCGCCAGGGCGCACGCCTGCTGATCGATCTATTGGCCGCCGGCTAGCCCACCGTCCGTCGACCTGGGCCAAAGAAAATTGGTAAGTGTTTCAACCTTTTACCGGCCGAGCCGATATCCCAGGAGACAGGCCCCGCCTTCGCGCCACAAGCGCGCGGCGCCCTCCCCTCCATGGCTCAAGGTCTCGAAACATGAACCTGAAATTTCGCCACAAGATCCTCCTCAGCGCCTGCGGTGTCGTGGTGCTGGCCTTTGCGCTGTTCACGCTCTACAACGATTATCTGCAACGCAATACCCTTCGCCAGAACATCGAATCGTCCGTGCAACAGGCCGGCGCGCTGACCGCCAGCAGCGTGCAGAACTGGATGAGCGGGCGCATTCTGGTGCTGGAAAACCTGGCGCAGGACATTGCCGAACAAGGGGCAGGAGAAACCCTCGGTGGGCTGATCGAGCAGCCTTCCTACACGCGAAATTTCCTTTTTACCTACCTGGGCCAAGCCAACGGCGTATTCACCCAGCGCCCTGACACGCAGATGCCGGCCGGTTACGATCCGCGCCAGCGACCGTGGTACGCCAGTGCGGTCAGCGCTGGCCAGACCGTGCTCACCGCGCCGTACCAGGGCGCAGTCGGCGGCCTGATGGTGACCATCGCAGTACCGGTGAAAAGCAAGCACAGCGGCGAGCTGATCGGCGTGGTCGGCGGCGACCTGACCCTCGACACCTTGGTCGAGATCATCAACTCGGTCGACTTCGGCGGCATCGGCCACGCCTTCCTCGCCGACAGCAGTGGCCAGGTGATCGTCAGCCCCGACAAAGACCAGCTGATGAAGAACCTCAAGGACATCTACCCCGGCAGCGGCCTGCGCGTGACCGCCGGCATGCAGGATGTCACCCTCAACGGCGAGGAACGGCTGATCTCGTTCGCCCCGGTATCGGGCCTGCCGTCGGCGCAGTGGTACATCGGCCTGTCGATCGACAAGGCCAAGGCCTACGCCGCACTCAGCCAGTTCCGCACCTCGGCGATCATCGCCATGCTCATCGCCGTGGTCGCCATTGCCGTGCTGCTCGGCCTGCTGATTCCGGTGCTGATGCGCCCGCTGACCACCATGGGCCGCGCCATGCGCGACATCGCCGAAGGTGAAGGCGACCTGACCCGCCGCCTCGACGTGCAGCACAAGGACGAATTCGGCGAACTGGCCAGCGCGTTCAACCGCTTCGTCGAACGCATCCACACCTCCATCAGCGAAGTGTCCTCGGCCACCCGCCTGGTGCACGACCTGTCGGAGAAAGTGGTCAACGCGTCCAATGCCTCGATCATCGGTTCCGAAGAACAAAGCATGCGCACCAACAGCGTGGCGGCGGCGATCAACCAGCTGGGCGCCGCCACCCAGGAGATCGCCCGCAATGCCGCCGATGCCTCGCAACACGCCAGCGGTGCCAGCGACCAGGCCCAGGGTGGCCGTGAAGTGGTCGAGCAGGCGATCAGCGCGATGACCGCGCTGTCGCAGCGCATCAGCGAGTCTTGCGAACAGATCGAAACCCTCAATGCCAGCACCGACGAGATCGGCAAGATCCTCGACGTGATCAAGGGCATTTCCCAGCAGACCAACCTGCTGGCGCTCAACGCCGCCATCGAAGCCGCCCGTGCCGGGGAAGCCGGGCGCGGCTTTGCCGTGGTCGCCGACGAGGTGCGCAACCTGGCACACCGGACCCAGGAATCGGCTGAAGAGATCCACCGCATGATCACCAGCCTGCAGGTAGGCTCGCGCGAGGCGGTGCACACCATGAACACCAGCCAGGTCTCCAGCGAACAGACCGTGCAGGTGGCCAACCAGGCCGGCGAGCGCCTGGCCAGCGTGACCCAGCGCATTGGCGAAATCGACGGCATGAACCAGTCGGTGGCCACGGCTACCGAGGAGCAGACCGCGGTGGTCGAGAGCCTGAACCTAGACATCACCCAGATCAACGCGCTGAACCAGCAAGGGGTAGAGAACCTCAACCAGACCCTGCAGCATTGCGATGCCCTGGCTCAGCAGGCCGGGCGCCTGAAGCAGCTGGTGGGCAGCTTCCGCATCTGATGCAGCACGCTTCGTCGGCGAGCACGCACTTGCCGACGAGGCCCCTCAGCACTGCGCGACCACAGCCTTGGCGCTCCTGCCGCGCCGCACCCAGGCCAGCAACACTGCCGCCATCAGCACAGAGCCCAGATAGCCGAACAGCGGATACACCTGGCCCACCAGGCTGATGAACCCCACCAGGCTACAGACGAATGCCACCACTCCGGTCACCAACGCTGGCATCCGGGGGTCGAAGCCGATCACCAGGTCACCGTCGGCGACGAACGAACGTTGCCGGCCGCAGCGGGATATGCCACCGGCACCTACGATTACCACCCGATCACCGGCGCCTTCCCACAACGACGCATGACCCCCGCCTACGCCCGCATCATCGCTCGCGAACGCGGCCAGTTCGACGATTTTATCCGCCACCCGTGCCAGGCGTTCGCGGTCGTGCTCAGTGGCCGGGTGCGCATCGAATTCGAGACCGGTGAGGCCGTCAGCATCGGCCCACAGGAAACGGCCTACTTCGACAGCCAGGTGGGGCACATCTACCTGTCAGAGAGCGAGGATGGCGGCGATGCCCATGTGATGGTGGTGATGACCGATCGCTGAGGCCGGTTATAACCTAATAACGAACAAGTCTATTTGGCTATAAAAAAATCTATATGCTGGCTGCATCCGATAACGGGCAAAGCTGGGCAGTTGAGTAGCGTATGGATGTAGGATCTTTCGGTTTCACCATTGCCGGACTGGTTGTGGGTTTCATCGTCGGCATGACCGGCGTCGGTGGCGGCTCGCTGATGACCCCGATCCTGCTGTGGTTCGGTATCAACCCGGCGACTGCCGTGGGCACCGATCTGCTGTATGCCGCCATCACCAAGGGCGGTGGCATCTGGGTACATGCCCGTAACAAGAACATCGACTGGAAGATCACCGGCCTGCTCAGCCTCGGCAGCGTACCGGCGGCGGCGCTGACCCTGTGGTTCCTCAGCACCCTGCACACCGACACCACGGCGCTGAACGCGATCATCAAGCAGGGCCTGGCGGTGGTGCTGATCCTCACCGCCCTGGCGATCCTGTTCAAGTCGCGCCTGCAAGCGTTCGCCAGCCGCCACGCCGGTGATCACTACCACCTCAGCGACCGCAGCCTGAACACCCTCACCTTGCTGACCGGGGTGGTACTGGGTGTCATGGTCACCCTCACGTCAATCGGCGCGGGGGCATTGGGCACCGTGGCGCTGTTCCTGCTCTACCCGTTCCTTGCCACACGCCGCCTGGTCGGTACCGAAATCGCCCACGCCGTGCCCCTGACCCTGGTCGCCGGTATCGGCCACGCCGGCATGGGCAACATGGACTGGTCACTGCTGGGCTACCTGCTGCTGGGCTCGCTGCCGGGCATCTACATGGGCAGCCACCTCACCGGGCTTATCTCCGACCGCGTGCTGCGCCCTTGCCTGGCGACCATGTTGCTGCTGATCGGCTACAAGCTGGCATTCTGACCCGGCAAACGACGCTTGCTCAGCCCAGACGCAAGCGCCATTGCCCTGTAAAGCTCAACTCGATACGCGATAACGGCAGCACATCGATCCGCTGCGCGGCAGCCAGCGGGCACTCCAGCACCGTCACCAGCGCAGCGCGAATCACCCAGGGATGAGTCACCGCCAGCCATTCCCCCGGCCTGTCGAAGGCCATCAACCAAGCCCCCACGCGTTCGCACACCTGCGCGAACGACTCACCGCCATGGGGCGCGCTGACAGGGTCATTGAGCCACTGTGCCAACGCCTGCGGCTGTTCGGCCTGCAATTGCTTGAGCGGCAAACCCTGCCAATGGCCGAGGGCGCAATCGGCCAACGCCGGCTCGCTCTGCACCTGCGACGACAGCCACGCCGCCGTCTGTGCCGCACGCTGCTCTGGCGCAGCCAGCAGCTGCGTGCCAAGGGTGATCGCCAAAGGCTCCACGGCCAAGGGTAAAATGCCGTCGTCGGGCTGCGCCAGACGCCCGCTTTTCTGGGCCTGGGTCAGGGCGTGGCAGAGCAAGGTCAGGCGTACGGCTTTCACCAGGACGTTCTTCACTGAAAGTCAGGCCGACTGGTTTAACACGCCGGCCGCATTTTTACCGCAACAAAGTCACGCCAATGCGGAACGTCGGGTTAGCATCGCCACTCCAATCAGGCGAAATGCCAGCAGAGACAGACCGATGCCCAGCTCCACACCTAGCCCCTTGCTGCTCGCCCTGCGCGAAGGCACCCGCGACTGCCACAAGGCGCTGGAGGCGCGCCTGCCCTTCTTCAGCCCTGGCTTCGATAGCGCAGCTTACCGTCGCCTGCTGCAGGCCTACTATGGCTTTCATGCCCCCCTGGAAAATCAGCTGAGCGACTATCAGGGGCCAGAGCGCCGCAAGGCCGCGGCCTTGGCCCGCGACCTGCGGGCTCTGGACCTGACTGAAGCCGACATCGACGCCCTCCCACTGTGCCAGGCACTGCCCACCATCCGCGACGAGGCCAGCGCGCTGGGCGTGATGTACGTCCTGGAAGGCTCGACCCTGGGTGGCCAGGTGCTCAAGCGGGCAATGGCCGAGCGCCTGGGCATCGGCCACGACAGCGGTGCAGCCTTCCTCGATGTGTACGGCGAGCTGACCGGCAGCTACTGGCGAAGCTTCCTCGAACGGCTTGGCCAGGCATCGGCTGCAGCGCCGGCACAGGCCATCACGGTACAGGCCGCCATCGACACGTTCGGCCGTTTCGAAGCGTGGCTCGGCCAGCGCAATGTCTTGAATTAGAGCCTGCACTGGGCCCTTATTGGCGTTTTGCCACTGTTAATTCACAGCGGCGGTTCTCGTTCCTTGCTGTATCCAATGACAGCAAGGAAGTCGATTCATGACCGATATGACACGTCGCTCGTTGGTGGGCCTGGGCATGGCCCTGCCGTTGCTGGGCCAACTGGGCTGGGCCGACGAAGCCCCCGCTGCGCCAGGCACCGACCAAGGCCCGGTACGCATCAACTACAACGAAAGCCCCTGGGGCCCAAGCCCCGCTGCCCGCCAGGCGATGCGCGACGGCATCGAGCAATGCGGGCGCTACCCGTACAAGGCGCAGTACCGGCTGATCGACACCTTCGCTGCCGAACATGGCCTGGCGTCGTCGCAGGTACAAGTGTTCTGTGGCTCTAAACTAGCCCTGCAGCACGCCGTGATGGCCTTCACCGGCCCCCGGAGCCTGGTGCTCGCCGAGCCTTCCTATGAAGCGGCCGCCGAAGCCGCCAGAAGTCATGGCAGCGCCGTGCATGCAGTGGCCCTGGATGCGCGCCATGCCCATGACATCGATGCCATGCTGGCGGCCGACAGCGCCCCTGGGCTGATCTATCTGTGTAACCCCAACAACCCGACCGGCACGCTGACTGAGCGGTGCGATATCGAACGCCTGCTCAAGCACGCACCGGCCGGCAGCGTGGTGCTGGTGGATGAGGCGTATATCCATTTCAGCGACGCCCAAAGCTGCATCAGCCTGGTCAAGGAGCACCCGCAACTGCTGGTGCTGCAGACGTTTTCCAAGCTCTACGGCATGGCCGGGGCGCGCCTTGGCCTGGCCATCGGGCAGGCGCCATTGCTCAAGCGCCTGGCGGTGTATGACGGCGACAACGTAGCCGCTGCATCGACCTTGCTGGCAGGGCTGGCGAGCCTGAACGACCAGCAGTTGGTGCCACAGCGCAAGGCCGAAAACGCCCGCCTGCGCGACCACACCATCGCCTGGCTCGGCGAGCGCGGCTGGCGGTGTACGGCGTCACAGACCAACTGCTTCATGATCGACATGCGTGGGCCGGCACAGCCGGTAGTCGAGCGCCTGGCCAAACATGGCGTGCTGGTGGGCCGGGTGTGGCCAAGCTGGCCGAACTGGGTGCGGGTGAGTGTCGGCGATGAACAGGACATGCTGCGCTTTCGGGCAGCTTTTGCCAGGGTGACCGCCGGATAGCCGCGTGGAGCCTTGGGCTGCAGCTGCCTGCCAGGCGGAACGCCTGGGCACTCCCGGCCGTCTGCAGTCAGCACTGTTCCCATCGGCTCCAAGCCCTTACCTGTATGCGCCAACGTGATCGGCTGCGACCTGGGGCCGAAGATTACCCCGATCGCCAGCCTGGCGACCTTGCTGTGGCTGCATGTGCTGGCGCGCAAGGGGGTGATGGTAGCGAAGGCGCTCACCATGCCGCTTACTGAGAAAGAGTCGAAGATTCGCGATGCCGCACGCCACATCGGCAACGCACTGCTGAAGTCCACCCGTGATGTAAAAGCGGGCCACCATGGCGCAATACACCGGGCGAAAGTGCCTGAAGTACTCGATCCGCGTAGCAGAGCCAACGGGCTCAAGGATTGACCCGCCACAACCCTGCCATCTGCGTGGTAAACCCCGCACTCATCAACTCCCGCCGCATCGCCCACTGCGCCGTCGCCGGCACCGCCGCACTGCGAAGCGTCCCCCTCCCCCAGCGCCCGTTAACGCCATCGATCACCTGCATGACCCGCTCGGCCTTCACGCTCTGCGTCGGCGTAAACAGATCTCCGGTCACTTCCCCACGCTGGCACAGCTCCATCAGCAGCACCTCGGCCTTGCTGTAGCGAAACCCTTCGCGATATACCCGCTCCACCGCCTCCAGCGCCATGCGTGTCAGCAGCCGCTCGTCATCGGTCGGGTATGGCAACTGCACGACCACGCCGTTGGCGTAGCGCGGCTCATCGGGGTTGAACATGCCGGTGCGGATGCTCACCCGCATCCGCTGCGCCAGCGAGCGCTGCTTGCGCAGCTTTTGCGCCGCGCGCATCACGTAGGTGGCCACGGCTTCCTTGAGCGGCGCGAGTTCGGTCAGGCGCTGGCCGAACATGCGGCTGCAGCAGATTTCCTGGCGTGGCGGGTCGACTTCATCCAGTTGCAGGCACGGCGTGCCGGCCAGTTCACGGGCGGTCTTTTCCACCACCACGCTGAACGTCTTGCGCAGCAGGCCAGGGTTGGCGCGGGACAGGTCCCAGGCGGTGCGGATACCTAGCTCTTGCAGGTGTGCGGTAAGGCGTTTGCCAATGCCCCAGACCTCGGACACATCGCATTTTTTCAACACCCATTCGCGCTTTACCGGATCACGCAGATCGACCACCCAACCGCTCTGCACCGACCAGCGCTTGGCTGCGTGGTTGGCCAGTTTGGCCAGGGTCTTGGTGCCCGCGATACCGACCCCAACCGGAATACCGGTGTGCTTGAGCACCCGGGCGCGGATGTCGCGGCCAAGGTGCTCAAGGTCGCCAGGCATGCCGGCCAGGTCGGCGAAGGCCTCGTCGATGGAATACACCTCCAGCGCCGGGACCATGCCTTCGATCACCGTCATCACCCGCTGGCTCATGTCACCGTACAACGCATAGTTGGAGGAAAATGCCACCACCCCGTGGCGCCGCAGCAGGTCCTTCACCTGAAAGTACGGCTGGCCCATTTTTACCAAAGGCTTGGCCTCGGCGCTGCGGGCGACGATGCAGCCGTCGTTGTTGCTCAGCACGACGATGGGCGTGCGCTGCAGGTCGGGGCGAAACACCCGCTCGCAGCTCGCGTAGAAACTGTTGCAGTCGATCAGGGCAAAGACAGGTGTGGGTTTCATCGGGCGACATCAACAATACTGTATTTATATACAGTTAATCACAACACTCCGCCGATGCCTCCAGCCACTCATCCGATTTGCATCCTGCACACAGGCTCCTACAGTTTCGAACTGTGACAACCCCGCCGAGGCTTCCGATGCGCAGCGCCGAAAAAACCGAGCAAGCCGCCACCGCCAAGGCCATGCCGAAGATTCCTCGCAGTGTCTGGGCGCTGGGGTTCGTCTCGCTGTTCATGGACATTTCCTCGGAGATGATCCACGCCCTGCTGCCGCTGTACATGGTCACCGTGCTCGGTACTTCGGTGGTCGCCGTCGGCGTCATCGAGGGCATCGCCGAAGCCACCGCGTCGATCACCAAGGTCTTCTCTGGCGCGCTCAGCGACCGCCTCGGCAAGCGCAAGCTGCTGACGGTGCTGGGCTATGGCCTGGGCGCACTGACCAAGCCGGTGTTCCCCATGGCCTCCGGGCTGGAATGGCTGATGGCTGCACGCTTCGTCGACCGTATCGGCAAGGGCATCCGCGGCGCTCCCCGCGATGCGCTGGTGGCCGATGTGACCCCGCCCGAACTGCGTGGCGCGGCATTCGGCCTGCGCCAGGCGCTGGACACCGTCGGCGCCTTCCTCGGCCCGTTGCTGGCGATGGCATTGATGTGGCTGACGGCGAGCCATTTCCAGACGGTGTTCTGGGTGGCGGTGATCCCAGCGTTCGTCGCCGTGGCCATTCTCATCGCCTTCGTTCGCGAACCCGAGGTGGCGCCCGGTGCGCGGCCAGTGCGCTCGCCCCTGGCACTGCATGAACTGGCACGCCTGGGGCCCGCCTACTGGCGGCTGATCGGCCTGGCCATGGTGTTCACCCTGGCCCGTTTCAGCGAGGCATTTCTGCTGCTGCGCGCCCAGGACATGGGCCTGGCGCCGTTGTGGGCCCCCGCGGTACTGGTGCTCATGGCCTTGGCCTACTCGCTGTCGGCCTACCCGGCCGGCGCGCTGTCGGACCACCTGGGCCGCCGTGGCGTGCTGATGATGGGGCTAGGCCTGCTGATCGGCGCCGACCTGTTGCTGGCCCTGGCGCCGGGCTGGGCCGGGCTGGCACTGGGCGTGGCGGCCTGGGGCCTGCACCTGGGCTTCACCCAGGGCATCTTCGCTGCGCTGATCGCCGACAGCGCGCCGGCCAACCTGCGCGGCACGGCATTCGGCCTGTTCAACCTGCTGACCGGGGTGGCGCTGCTGGCCGCCAGCGTGGTGGCCGGGCTGTTGTGGGATGGCGCCGGGTTCCAGGCGACCTTCCTGGTCGGGGCGGGGTTTGCCGGTGCCACGTTGCTGGGCGTGACGCTGCTGCGCTGAGCCCGCTCAGGCGGCCGGGTCATGGCTGCGCACGCTGAAGGTCACCACGCCCCAGATCGTGAAGTCGTCACCCTCCATGATGTAGCGTGGCGCATAGCGTGGGTTCTCGGAGTGCAGCAACACTTGCCCGGCAACCCGCTGCAGGCGCTTGCACAGTGGCTCGCCGTTGACGGCAGCAATCACGATATGGCCATGACGCGCCTCGATCGAGCGGTCGACCAGCACCAGGTCGCCATCGAAGATACCGGCGCCTTGCATGCTGTCGCCGTCTATTCTGACCAGATAGATATGCGGTGCGCGCAGGTTGAGCAGCTCGTCCAGCGAAATAGGCTGCTCCATGTGGTCGGCGGCTGGCGACGGAAAACCCGCCGGGATGCGAAACAGATAGCGCGGTACGGCAGCACTGCCGCCCGTGATGGGACCCAGGATGGAAGTCATGAGACGGCCTTGATAGTAAACTGTATGCATATACAGTAAACGACGTAGCGAGTATCCGGTCAATTTCGCCGTAGGGTATTTCGACAAGTGGGGGTACATGCCATGTGCGGACGCTTCGCCCAGTACCAGGGCCTGGCCGACTACCTGCGTGAACTGGACGCCGAGCAGGACGTGATCAGCGGCTACGACAACGTGCCCGTCGGTCGCTACAACGTCGCCCCCGGCAGCCGCGTGCTGATCCTGCATCACGCCACCGATGGCCTGCGCATCGACCCTTGCCACTGGGGCTGGGCGCCGTTCTGGGCCACGGGCAAACGGCCGGCACCGATCAATGCGCGGGTCGAGACGGTGACCACCGGCAAGTTTTTCAAGGCCCTCTGGCCGCAAGGGCGGGCCTTGGTGATGGCCGACGGCTGGTATGAATGGGTGACCGACCCGCACGATCCCAAGCGCAAGCAGCCGTGGTTCATTCGCCTGAAAAGCCAGGCGCCGATGTTCATGGCGGCGCTGGCCGAGGTGCATGCGGGGCTGGAGCCGAATGAAGGGGACGGCTTCGTGATCATCACGGCGGCCAGTGATGCGGGAATGGTCGATATACATGACCGCCGGCCCTTGGTGCTGAGCCCGGAACATGCGCGGGCGTGGATCGACCCGGAAGTACCTGCCGAGGAGGCCGAACGCCTGGCGCGGGAGCAATGCTTGCCGGTGGAGGCGTTCGAATGGTTTGCGGTGGGCAAGGAAGTGGGGAACGTGCGAAACGAAGGGGCTGAACTGATTGCAATGCTCGATGCCGAGCATCAGCCCTGAAACCTGGCTGCCGGTAGCCGGGTTGAGCTGGGGCCACTGCGCGGCCCTTTCCCGACACAAGGCCGCTCCTACAGGGATTGCGCAGCTCTGGACAGCTGTGAAGAACCTGTGGGAGCGGGCTTGCCCGCGAAGAGGCCGGCACTGGCAACCGAGCTGTTGAAGGTTAAGCCAAGACCTCCTGCTGGCGCAGCGACCAGCCCCCCTGCCCGTCCACTTCCAGCCGGTGAGTATGGAAATCGGCCAAGGTACTGCGATGCCCCACGCTTACCAGCAAGGTCTCGGGCATCTCCTTGCGCAACAACGCATACATCGCATGCTCCAAGCCCTCATCCATCGCCGAGGTGGACTCGTCGAGGAACACCACCTGCGGCCGGTTGAACAACACCCGGGCAAACGCCAGGCGTTGCTGCTCACCGACCGACAGAATGTTCGACCAGTCGCAACTTACCGCCAGCCGCTCGGCCAAGTGCGCCAGGTTGACCTCGCGCAGGGCCTGCTGCATGCGTGCTTCGTCCTCCGGCTGGCTGTCGGCCGGGTAAGCAATGGCAGTGCGCAGGTCGCCCAGCGGCAGGTAAGGCCGCTGCGAGAGAAACAACGCCTCGGTGCCCAATGGCCGCCGGACTTCGCCTTCGGCATAGGGCCAAAGGCCCGCCAGGGCACGCAGCAAGGTGGTCTTGCCACTGCCCGACGGCCCTTTGATCAACAGCGCCTGGCCGCCGTGCAGGCGCAGGTCGAGGTCGGCGATCAGCGCATGGCCGTCCGGGCGCAGCACCTGCAGGCCGATGATGTCCAGCGCCCGTGGCTGGTCTTTGGTCAGCACCCGTGGCAGCGCGCTGGCCTGGTCGTTGGCGTCGAGGAAACCGGTCAAACGGTCGAGGGTGGCGCGGTACTGGGCGAAGGTGTCGTAGGACTCACGGAAGAACGACAGCGAATCCTGCACTTGGCCGAACGCCTGGGAGGTCTGCATCACGTCACCCAGCTTGATCGCCCCGCTGAAGAAGCGTGGCGCCTGGAGGATGAACGGGAACACCACTGCCACCTGGCTGACGCCGAGGTTGAAACCGCTGAACTTCAGGTTCCGGAACACCAGCGCCCAGACGTTGCCGATCAGCGCGCCGAAGCGCCCCAGCAAGGTCGCCCGCTCGACCGGCGCGCCTTGGTAGAAGGCAATGTTCTCGGCATTCTCGCGCAGGCGCATCAGTGCATAACGGAAGTTCGCCGTGAGTTTTTCGTTGAGGAAATTCAGGCGGATCAACGGCTGGCCGAGACGGAAGGCAATCCAGGTGGCGATCAGCACATAAACGTACACCGCAAATACCATCGCCCGGGGAATCTCGTACCCCGCCACCGTCAGCGGCGCCGAAAGGCCCCAGAGGATGCCGGTAAAGGCCACCAGCGAAACCAGTGCGCTGACCGCGCCCAGGGCCAGCGACACCGAGTTGCTGACAAACGCGCTGACGTCCAGTTCGATACGCTGGTCGGGGTTGTCCACCGGCTCGGCGAGGAAGCGGCCGCGGTAGTAGGCATCGCCTTTCATCCAGTCGCCGGTCAGGCGCTCGGTCAGCCACACCCGCCACTGGATGCTGAAGGCCTGGGTCACGTAGAAGGTGAACAGCGAACGCAACACGTGGATGGTGGCCAACACCGCGAACACCCCCAACAGGTACCAGAAGGCAGTCTGATCGAGGGCTTGCAGGGCACTGTAGAAGCCGTTGTACCAAAACGAGAACAGCACGTTCAGGCGCACCGAGAACAGCGTCAGCACCAGCAGCAGGCCGAACACCAGCAGCGGGCGCCAACTGCGGCGGAAGGTGAAGTAAGGCCCGGCCAGCTGCCAGAACTGGCTGCCCCAGCGCGTGTAGCGCACGGCCAGGCAGGCAGCGGTGGTGAAGCCGATGAGGGTGACGAACGAGGCAATTGCGAGCCAGCTCAGGCTCTCTTGCAGGGCCTCGTGCCAGTTCATGTCCATGGGAAATATCCGTGACGAGTGTTTCCGCGAGCGTAGCATCGCGGGGGGATTCGTCTTGCATAAATGACGGACATTTCATTTTCCTGTTCCGGCCCCGACTTGCCCGTGAAGGGGCCGGAACAGGCGAGCACTAGGCCAAGGCCTCCACCACCTTCGCATCCAGCCCGTCCTGACCATGGGCAGCAATCCACTCCCCCAGTTGCCGGCGCATCGCCGGTGTCCAGAAGCTCTGCAGATGCTGCCTCACCCCCTGCACCGCCAGCACCCGGTCCGGCTCGCTGTCGAAGTAGTGGGCGATCTGGTTGGCCATTTTGACCAGGTTGTCGCTGCTCATCGGCGTACCTCGGCTTTTTCCGCAGTGCGGCGTTCCTTGAGCAGGCGCCGCTGTTCATCACTGAAGTCCTGGTAGCGTTTCTGCCATTCCGAAGGGTGGAACACCTTCACCACCTCTACCGCCGTGACCTTGTATTCCGGGCAGTTGGTGGCCCAGTCGGAGTTGTCGGTGGTGATCACGTTGGCGCCAGACTCGGGGAAGTGGAAGGTGGTGTACACCACCCCCGGCGCCACCCGCGTACTGACCCTGGCACGCAACACGGTCTGGCCCGCACGGCTGCCGATACCCACCCAGTCGCCCTCGCGGATGCCACGGCTTTCGGCGTCGCTGGGGTGGATCTCCAGCCGGTCGGCATCGTGCCAGGCGGTGTTGCCGGTACGCCGGGTCTGGGCGCCGACGTTGTACTGGCTGAGGATGCGCCCGGTGGTCAGCAGCAGCGGGAAGCGGCTGTTGACCTTCTCGTCGGTGGGCACATAACCGGTCAGCATGAAGCGCCCCTTGCCACGCACGAACTGGTCGATGTGCATGGTCGGGGTGCCGTCCGGGGCGGCGTCGTTGCAGGGCCACTGCAGGCTGCCGTGGCGGTCGATCTCGGCATAGCTGACGCGGTGGAAGCTCGGCGTCAGGCGGGCGATCTCGTCCATTATCTCGGCCGGATGGCGATAGTTCATCGGGTAGCCCAGGGCATTGGCCAGGGCCACGGTGGCTTCCCAGTCGGCCTTGCCGGCCAGCGGCTCCATGACCTTGCGCACCCGCGAGATGCGCCGCTCGGCGTTGGTGAAGGTACCGTCCTTCTCGAGGAACGAACTGCCCGGCAGGAACACGTGGGCAAACTTGGCCGTCTCGTTGAGGAAGATGTCCTGCACCACCACACACTCCATCGCCCGCAGGGCGGCGGTGACGTGCTGGGTGTTGGGGTCGCTCTGGGCGATGTCCTCGCCCTGGCAATACAGCGCCTTGAAACTGCCGTCCAGCGCCGCTTCGAACATGTTGGGGATGCGCAGGCCCGGGTCGGGCTGCAGGGTCACGCCCCAAGCCTGCTCGAACTCGGCGCGCACGCCTTCATTGGAAATATGCCGGTAGCCGGGCAGCTCGTGGGGGAACGACCCCATGTCGCAGGAGCCCTGCACGTTGTTCTGCCCGCGCAGCGGGTTCACCCCTACCCCTTCGCGGCCGATGTTGCCGGTGGCCATCGCCAGGTTGGCGATACCCATCACCGCGGTACTGCCCTGGCTGTGCTCGGTCACACCCAGCCCGTAGTAGATCGCCGCGTTACCGCCGCTGGCGTACAGCCGGGCGGCGGCGCGAATCTGCTCGGCGGGCACGCCGCATACAGGCCCCAGGGCCTCCGGGGCGTTTTCCGCCAGGCTGACAAAATCGCGCCAGCGGGCGAAATCCTCGGTTTCGCAACGGGCGTCGATAAAACGCTGGGCCAGCAGGCCCTCACTGACGATCACATGAGCCAGTGCGTTGAGCATGGCCACGTTGGTCCCGGGGCGCAGCTGCAGGTGCAGGTCGGCACGGGCGTGGGGCGAGTCGACCAGGTCGATGCGCCGTGGG
This sequence comes from Pseudomonas sp. URMO17WK12:I7, assembly GCF_003269045.1. NCBI lineage: Bacteria > Pseudomonadati > Pseudomonadota > Gammaproteobacteria > Pseudomonadales > Pseudomonadaceae > Pseudomonas > Pseudomonas sp. URMO17WK12:I7. The sequence goes on from NZ_QLTL01000001.1 coordinate 365,358, forward strand.
TCGATGACGATCAACCGTGCGCCCTGGCGCAGGCGGCGCTTGAGCTGCGAGCCGAATACCGGGTGGGCGTCGGTGGGGTTGGCGCCGATCACCAGGATCACGTCAGCCTGCATCACCGAGTCGAAGCTCTGGGTGCCTGCCGACTCACCGAGCGTCTGCTTCAGGCCATAGCCCGTTGGCGAATGGCACACCCGCGCGCAAGTGTCGACGTTATTGTTGCCGAACGCCGTGCGCACCAGTTTCTGCACCAGGTAGGCTTCTTCGTTGGTGCAGCGGCTGGAGGTGATGCCACCAATGGAATCGCGCCCGTACTTGAGCTGGATGCGGCGAAACTCGCTGGCGGCGTAGGTCACCGCCTCGTCCCAGCTGACTTCCTGCCACGGGTCTTCCAGGCGTTTGCGGATCATCGGTTTGGTGATGCGATCGGGGTGAGTGGCATAGCCCCAGGCGAAGCGGCCCTTGACGCAGGCGTGGCCATGGTTGGCGCCGCCGTTCTTGTCCGGGACCATGCGCACCAGCTGGTCGCCCTTCATCTCGGCGCGGAACGAGCAGCCAACGCCGCAGTAGGCGCAGGTGGTGATCACCGCCCGCTCGGGCTGGCCCAGCTGGACCAGGCTCTTCTCGGTGAGGGTCGCCGTCGGGCAGGCCTGCACGCAGGCGCCGCACGACACGCATTCGGAAGTGAAGAAGTTGTCGCCGCCGGCCGCCGCCACCCGCGAATCGAACCCGCGCCCGGTGATGGTCAGGGCGAAGGTGCCCTGGATGTCTTCGCAAGCACGCACGCAGCGGCTGCAGACGATGCACTTGCTCGGCTCGTAGTTGAAATACGGGTTGGAGGTGTCTTTCTTCTCTGCCAGGTGGTTGGCGCCATCGTAGCCGTAGCGCACCTCGCGCAGGCCGACCTGGCCGGCGACGGTCTGCAGTTCGCAGTTGCCGTTGGCCGAACAGGTCAGGCAGTCGAGCGGGTGGTCGGAGATGTACAGCTCCATCACATTGCGCCGCAGGTCGGCCAGGCGTGAAGTCTGCGTGCGCACCACCATGCCCTCGGCAACCGGCGTGGTGCACGAGGCCGGGTAGCCACGCATGCCTTCGATTTCCACCATGCACATGCGGCACGAGCCGAACGCCTCGAGGCTGTCGGTGGCACACAGTTTGGGGATGCTGGTGCCCAGCAGCGCGGCGGCGCGCATCACCGAGGTGCCGGCCGGCACGCTGATGCTGCGGCCATCGATGTTCAGGCTGACCTGCACGTCGCTGTCGCGGGCAGGCGTGCCCAGATCGGTTTCGGGGTCGAAGTAATTGATCACTGCGCGGCCTCCGTGGTGGTCAGCCCGAAATCGGCGGGGAAATACGTGAGGGCGCTGGCCACCGGGTAGGCGGTCATACCGCCCATGGCACACAGCGAGCCGTATTGCATGGTGTCGCACAGGTCGCGCAGCAACAGGGCCTGGTCATGGCGCTCGCTGAAGTCGCTGGTCGCGATCAGCCGGTCGACCACCTCCATGCCGCGGGTCGAGCCAATCCGGCACGGGGTGCACTTTCCACAGGATTCCTCGGCGCAGAACTGCAAGGCGAAGCGCGCCATGCTGGCCATGTTCAGGGTGTCGTCGGCTACTACCACGCCGCCGTGGCCGAGCATCGCGCCCATGGCGGCGAAGGCCTCGTAGTCCAGCGGGGTATCGAAGTGGCTGGGCGGTACCCAGGCGCCGAGCGGCCCGCCGACCTGGGCTGCCTTGAGCGGGCGACCGCTGGCGGTGCCGCCGCCATAGCCTTCCACCAGCTCGCGCAGGGTGAGGCCGAAGGCGCGTTCCACCAGGCCGCCGTGACGGATATTGCCAGCCAGTTGGAACGGCATGGTGCCCAGCGAACGGCCCATGCCGAAATCGCGGTAGAACGCCGCACCCTCAGCCAGGATGGTCGGCACCGAAGCCAGGGTGAGCACGTTGTGCACCAGTGTCGGCAGGCCGAACAGGCCTTCGAGCGCGGGCAGTGGCGGCTTGGCGCGAACGATGCCGCGCTTGCCTTCGATGGATTCGAGCAGCGCAGTTTCCTCGCCGCAGATATAGGCACCGGCACCGACCCGCACGTCCAGGTCGAAGGCCTGGCCGCTGCCGGCCACGTCGCTGCCCAGGTACCCGGCGGCGCGGGCGATGGCACAGGCCTGGTTGAGCACACCGATGGCATCCGGGTATTCCGAGCGCACATAGATGTAGCCTTTGTCGGCCCCGACGGCGAGGCCGGCGATGATCATGCCTTCGATCAGCAGGAAGGGGTCGCCCTCCATCAGCATCCGGTCGGCGAAGGTGCCGGAGTCGCCCTCGTCTGCGTTGCACACCACGTACTTCTGCGCAGGCCTTGCGTCGCGCACGGTGCGCCACTTGATGCCCGCCGGGAACGCCGCCCCGCCCCGGCCGCGCAGGCCGGAATCGAGCACGCTGGCGACCACGGCGGCGCCGCCCAGTGCCACGGCATTTTCCAGGCCCTTGAAGCCGCCATGGGCACGGTAGTCGTCCAGCGACAATGGGCGGGTGATGCCGGCGCGGGCGAACAACAGGCGCTGCTGGGTTTTCAGGTAAGGCATTTCTTCGACCGGGCCCAGCGCCAGCGAATGGCCGCCGGGTTGGCCGACCAGCGCGTCGAGCAGCGACGGTACATCTGCCGGGCTGACCGGGCCGAAACCTTGGCGCCCTTGCGTGCTTTCACACTCCACCAGTGGCTCCAGCCAGTACAGCCCGCGTGAGCTGGTGCGCTGGATCTGGACCGGCAGCTGGCGGCGCTCGGCTTCCGAAAGGATGGCAGCGGCTACCTGATCGGCGCCCACTGCGCGCGCTACCGAATCACAGGGGATGAACACCTTCAGCATGTTTCGCCCTCCAGGCAACCCTTCACCAGCACCCGCAGGCGCTCGGGGGTAAGCCGTGCATGCACCTGGCCGTCCAGTTCCAGCGCCGGCGAGCAGGCGCACGCGCCCAGGCAGTACACCGGGCGCAGGCTGATGGCACCGTCGGCGCTGGTGCCATAGTCATCCAGCGCCAGCTGTTCGCGCAGTTGCGCGGCCAGGGCTTCGCTGCCACGGCTCTGGCACGATTCGGCGCGGCACAGGCGCAAGGTGTGACGGGCGGGCGGCGTGGTGCGGAAGTCGTGATAGAAGCTGATCACCCCGCGCACCTCGGCCAGGCTGAGGTTCAGGGCATGGGCAATTTCCGGGACGGCAGCTTCGGGGATGAAGCCGATGGCTTCCTGGATGGCGTGAAGGATCGGCAACAGCGCGCCGGGGGTGTCCTTGTCACGGTTCAGGATGCTCTGGATAACGGGCAGGTGGAGCAGTTCATCAGGCATACAGCGGACCTCGGCATCACGGACCCGGCCTGAATTGTTATAGAGGGCAGGTATCCGGCGTCTTCTGCTGCGGCACACCGGCCACGTCACGGTGGCGTGGGCACGGGGGCCTCCTTGCCGATGGCCGTGCGTCTGCGCGCACTGGGCTCATGGGCATCCCACAAGCATGGCACTTGTGGCGCCGGGGGGTTGTATGCGAACGACCAGGCGCATCCTGAAACCGACCTGCAGGCGTGTGCTGGTTTTGCTCGCCCCATCGCGGGCAAACCGCGAAGCGGCCCTTCAGCCAATCACCACATGGGGCAAGAACCGCGAACTGTCCTTGGTGATCAACGAATCATCTTCGCGGATGCCTATGCCCGAGGCCCTGCCCCCCACCACCCAGGACCCAATGAGCGTATAGCTGTCCGCAAACCTCGGCAGTGGTGCAAACGCCTGCAGGATGTACGGCGCATCAGTGTATGGCCCGTCCTCGAAAACCCGCTCCCCCTCAGCGGTGCGAATATCCACATTGGCCCCTTCCCGCGAGAAATACGGCTTGCGTACCCAGCCCTTGGGCACCGGCAACTGCGGGCTGTCGTCGATAAAGGCCGGCAACAGGTTCGGATGGCCTTCATGCCATTCCCAGAGCAACGGCAGAATGCCTTTGTTGGAAATCAACGCCTTCCAGGGTGGTTCGACGAACTGCGTGTCGCAACCTGCAATTGCCTGGCCGAAGTCCTCGTGGAAGATGTGCTCCCAGGCATGCAGCTTGAACAGCCGCGCAATCGCCCGCCCCTGCAGGTCGACGAAGCGGCCCTCGCCGTTCAGGCCGATGTCCTCCAGGTCGATATGCCGGGTGCGGATGCCGGCATGCTCGGCCATCTTGCGCAGAAAGTCGGTGGTACCGCGATCCTCCAGCGAACCGGAGAGGGTCGAAAAATGGAACTCGCCATGCCCCGGCATCGCTGCAAAGGCCTGCACCAGGTCCTCGGCCAGGGTATTGAACTGGCTCGCATCGGCGGGCAGAACGCCCCGCTGGATCTGCTCCTCCAGCCAGATCAGCTGAAACGCCGCAGCTTCGTACAGCGAGGTGGGCGTGTCGTAGTTGGCCTCGATCAACTTCGCCGGGCCGTTGCCGTCGTAGCTGAAGTCGAAGCGCCCGTAGAGGTGCGCCTGCCCTTCGTGCCATGAGCGGCGTACCAGATCGAAGAAGGCTGGCGGAATCGCCAGGCGCGCCATCAGTGCCTCGCTCTCTACGATACGCCCAACTGCATCCAGGCACATCGCGTGCAGCTCTGTGGTCGGGGCGTGCAGATCATGCACCACCTGGGCCTCGCTGAACTGGTAGTAACCACGTTCGTCCCAGTAACGCTCGCCGTCGATAGTGTGAAAGGCAAAGCCCTCGCGCAGGGCTGTCGTGCGCCAGTCGGGGCGCTCGGCCAGTTCGACCTTGCGCATGCCTACCCCCCGAAGAAACTGCCGGATCTGCCGCCCCAACCGCTGCGCGCCGTGGCCTGGCCACCGAAGCCTCCACGCGTGACCGAGGCCGAGGTTGCAGAACGCGATTCGTTGCGGCTTAAAACACCGTAGCCACCCCCGCCACCACTCGAAGCACTGCTGCTCTCTTCATCCTGCTTCACGCGCTGAATGCCGCCGCCCGTGGCAGCGTAGCGCTGGCCAAGCAAACCGTGCCGCTGGCCTGCACCATCGCGGTAGGCATACAACGGTTGCGCGTTGTAGTGGCGGCCAGCGCTGTTGCCCATCTGCGCAAGCAGCATGCCGGCCACTGCAGCGGTGGCCACATGGCCGTAGCCACCGCCCTGGGCGTAACCTGCGTCGAGCTGAGACTGCGTGACCTCAGCACTGGTCTGCAACTCGAAGCCACTCATGCGCGGCATGTAGCGGCCACCAACGGTGATCTGGCAACCGTCCGGGGTGAATTGCGCCTCGCACTCCGCCTTGGTGAAAAACGTCGGCGCATTGCGCTGATAATCCGCAAGCGCCCGCTTGAAAGCATCGTTGCAGGCGGCTTCGGGCACCTTGTCGGCCACACAGGCCGCCACGCTGTCGTAATTGCTTTGCTGGGTAACCGTGTACAGCTCTTCCTGCGGGCCGCAAGCGGTCAGTGCCAGCGGCAGCGAGCCGGCCAGCACCAGCTTGACGGGGCTGCGTCGGATAGGGGAATTCATGGGGGCTCCTTGCACTTCAGGCCGCTGGGGTCATGCAGGCCGAATTGAGAAAGCCCACGCTGATTGCCACGCTGGCGGCGTAAATGGCCGCAGCCAGTTCGCCTTTGACGATGCGCCTGGACAGGTCGCGCAGCACCAGGCTGGTGAGGCCAAAGGCGAGCAATTGCACCACGGCTGCGATCACCACCCAGGCAACGAAGTCGAGAATGCTCACGCTGTAGGCGATGATGTTGCTGGCCGGCAGCGAGAAACCGATCAGCGAGCCACCCAGGGCGATGGCGGCCGCCGGATTGTTTTCGCGGATCAGCGAAAACTCGCGGTGGGGCGTAATACGCGTGTAGATGAACTGGAACAGCCAGAACAACAGCAGCGCCACACTGATATAGAGGATGAAGCCGGTCACCGCCGAAGCATTGAGTGACAGACGAAGCGCGTCGAGCATGGTGAATCCTTGTCAGGTTACGTTGAAGTCCGTGGGGAACAGGGTGACGCCCAGCGAGGTGGTGAAGGTGAGCGCGCCGTGCTCATCTTCTTCGAGGGAAAACAGCAGGAATTCGCGGCGGTGGAGCAGGCCCGTGTCGCGGGCATAAAGCATCGAAAGGTGCTGGACCCCATAGCGGGTTTGCGGGTTGACCACCTGCTCATGGAACTGGATCAGCTCAGCCTGCCCTTGGGCCTGCCCCCATTGGCGGGAGTAAAGGCAGCCTTCATGGGTATAGATCGGCAGGCCGACCTTGGACAGGCAGCCGACCAGGTACTGCCGGTGCGCCTCGTCGCGCACGGCGATGGCGCTGTGGTAGCCGAACAGCACGATATCGCCTGGCTGGCTGCCGTGCATCAGTACTTGCAACCAGTAATCGTCGTTGTCCAGGTAATAACGCAACAGGCGTACGGACTCGCCAAGGTCGACCTCGCCGCAGGCGCACACTATTTCCGGGCCGGGGAGTTGGAGTTCAGAGTAACCGTCGAGCAACGGTTCGAGCGTTCGGGCAGGTGTGAAAGTACTGCCGTTGCGCAGGCCGAAAGGCGGGCTGGCGCGATTGAAAAGCGACATCAACTACTCCCTGGGGTCGCGGCGTTCCTTGCTGGGGGCGACACCTTAACGGGTTTGACCGCCATGGCCAATACTGATGGTGTGAGCATTCTTGTCGCTGGAAATGTGATGTTACTACCGGCCTCATCACCGCCTTGCCGGCAACGCCCCCTGAGTGATGCGCAGTTCAGGCGACAGCCTGCTCCTCTGCCTTCTCTGCCTCCAGCGCCCTGACCAATGGCAACACCTGCTCCCCGAAGTACGCCACTTCCTCCTGGAAATGCAGGAACCCGGACAGAATCAAATCCACCCCCACTGCCTTCAACGCCACGATGCGCTCGGCAATCTGCTGCGGTGTGCCGATCAGGTTGGTCTTGAAGCCGTCGTTGTACTGCACCAGGTCTTCGAAACTGGACTTGGCCCAGTTGCCCTCGCCTTCCGGGCTGGCGGAACCGGCATGCTTCACTTCATGCCCGAAAGCCTTCACTGCCTCGGGGTTGGCCTTGTCGATGATCTCCTGCAACACCGCCCGTGCCTGTTCCTCGGTATCGCGAGCGATGATGAAGGCATTTACCCCGACTTTCACCGAATGCCCGTTGGCAGCGGCCTTGGCACGAATATCGTCGACCTGTGCCTTGATCCCTTCTACCGTATTGCCGTTGGTGAAATACCAGTCGGACACCCGCGCCGCCATGTCCCGCGCCGCCCGCGAACTGCCGCCCTGGAAGATTTCCGGGTGCGGCTGCTGCAACGGCTTTGGCTTGAGGTTGTAGTTGCGAAAGCGATAGAAGTCGCCGTTGAAGGTGAAGTTGTCTTCGGTCCAGATGCCCTTGAGCGCCCGGATGAATTCCTCGGAGCGGCGATAGCGTTCGTCATGGTCCAGCCACGGCTCACCAATGGCATGGAACTCGCCCTTGAACCAGCCCGATACCACGTTGATGGCGACACGGCCATTGGTGAACTGGTCGATGCTCGCCAGCTGCTTGGCCGCCAGCGCCGGGTTCCAAGGGCCCGGCAGAATGGCAGCGATGACCTTGAGCCTCTCGGTGGCCGCCAGCAGCGCGTGGCTGATGGTGACCGACTCGTGCTGGTTGTCGGCGCCATAGCCGGCGGTGAAGCGGATTTGTGACAGGGCGTAGTCGAAACCGGCCCGCTCGGCGATCTGCGCCAGTTTGCGGTTGTAGCCGATGTCCCAGCTGGTGCGCTGCTCGATGGTGCTGACCACCAGGCCACCACTGACGTTGGGGACCCAGTAGGCGAATGTGATCGGTTGCTGGCTCATGGGAGGCTCCTTGGCAGGACGTGAGAAAGTCCAGGGAACGGAGCAGCAACCGTGCCAGAGCAGAAAGTGCTTCAAGTTCAACGAGATGACGAAAAGATCTGGAGCAGTTGCCTGCCTCTAGCAAGGCAAGCTGCTGAAACACTGTGCGCCAGCCAACACCTGCACCGCTAGCCGAGCCACATGCTGCAAGGTATGGATTACCTTTTGATCTCTCACCTCCAATACATCCGCTTGAATCCGTGCTTTGCCTTTGGCCACGCCTTCCAGGCAGGTGGCCGAGCCGGCGGTGACGCCAAGTCTGCTGGTTGCTCCATCAAAGTCCTTGTCCATTCTCATTCCTCTTGAAAGCGCTGACATCAAGCTACTGCGCAGTCGTTGCAAGAGCGGCCTTGTGTCGCGAAAGGGCCTAGGCGTTGTCGCGACTATTGCCGGGGCTGCTTCGCAGCCCTTTCGCGACACAAGGCCGCTCCTACAAAGACCGCGCCGACTCCAGCAACGTGCGCACTACCTCCCTCTCATGAATCATCGACAGCGTCATGACGGTAGGAGTTGACTTGGGCCGCGTGGTGACGGCCTGCTAAGCCACGGCCAGGCCACAAAGCAGGTATTCGGTTGTAGGAGCCACGTCACCGTAATGATTTGTTAAGACTTTTTAGATAATTCGTTAACGCAATTTTCACATGCCGCCCTCTAGCGTCACTGCCTTTCCGGCAGCCCCTTTTTGGGTTGCCGCCATGGTTCTACGAGGCACACGTGGCAAACACCGCATCCCCATCCGCGACCAAGCGCGTGGACTGGGCCGGCCTGGGCTGGCTCCTGCTGTTCTTCTGGTATTTCTCCGGCGTCACCCAGGCGCTTCTGCTGTTCAGTGGCACCACCGGTTTTGCGGGCTTCCGTGACGCGCTGTTCCTCAGCACCCTGTGGTTGGTCCCGGTTCTGCTGCTGCCACGCCTCACCCGCACCCTCGCCGCCGTCATCGGCGTAATGTTGTGGGCTGCCTCGCTGGTGGGTTTGAGCTACTTCGGCATCTACCATCAGGAGTTCTCGCAAAGCGTCATCTTCGTGATGTTCGAGTCGAACACCGCCGAAGCGGGCGAATACTTCAGCCAGTACTTCAGCATTGGCCTGATGCTCGGCCTGGTGGCCTACACCGTGGGTGCGGTACTGCTGTGGACGCGCGTCCGCCCGGTCACCCTGAGCCTGCGCAGCCGAGTCCCGGTGGCGGTACTGTTGCTGTTCGCCAACCTGGTGCTGCCGTTCTACAAGCAGATGGTCACCCAGGAACGCAACTTCGCCGATGCGGCAGAGAAAGTGCAGCAACGCATGGAACCTGCCGTGCCTTGGCAGCTGGTGGTCGGCTACCGCCAATACCTGCAACAGCTGAACAACATGCAGAACCTGCTGGCCCAGAACGCCGCCCTGCCCCCGCTGCAGAACCTCCAGGACAGCAGCGGCGAAGCCCCGCGCACCTTGGTATTGGTGCTCGGTGAGTCGACCACCCGCGAGCACATGCACCTGTACGGTTACAACCGCGACACCACGCCAAACCTCGACGCCCTGGCCGCCGCCGACAAGAGCCTGACCGTGTTCCAGAACGTGGTCACCCCGCGCCCTTACACCATCGAGGTGATGCAGCAGATTCTCACCTTCGGCGACGAAGAACACCCCGACCGCTTCCTCACCGAGCCGTCGCTGATGAACCTGATGAAGCAGGCGGGCTACAAGACCTTCTGGATCACCAATCAGCAGACCATGACCAAGCGCAACACCATGCTCACCACCTTCTCGCAGCAGACGGACGAGCAGGTGTACCTGAACAACCAGCGCAACCAGAACGCCAGCCAGTACGACGAAGTGGTGCTGCCACCGTTCGAACAGGCCCTGAAGGACCCGGCGCCGAAGAAGTTCATCATTGTCCACTTGCTGGGCACGCACATGGACTACCGCTACCGCTACCCGAATGCCTATCAGCACTTCACCGATCGCAAAGGTGCGCCTGACGCGCTGACCGATGACCAGGTAGAAACCTACAACTTCTACGACAACGCCGTGCGCTACAACGACTTCGTGGTGTCGAGCCTGATCAAGCAGTATTCGGCGACCACGCCCAACGGCTTCCTGCTGTACCTGTCCGACCACGGCGAAGACGTGTACAGCTCCGGCAACCACGACCGCCTGGGCCGCAACGAAGGCGCACCCACCCGGCCGATGTACACCGTGCCGTTCCTGCTGTGGACTTCACCCAGCTGGCAGGCCGAACACCCACGGGACCTGCAGTCGATGGCCAACCGTTCCTACAGCAGCTCGCACCTGATTCATACGCTGTCGGACCTGGCAGGGTTGAGTTACGACAAGTACGAACCGGCCAAGAGCCTGGTGAACGCGCAGTTTGCCGCAGCACCTCGCTGGATCGGTGACCCCTACCGCAAAGACGGGCTGCATGAGTTTGACCTGCTGCCGCAGGACAAGGCAGAACACACGCAGGAAACGGCTGCCAACGTTCAGAAGTAGCGATCGGCTACTTGGCTGTTCAAAGGCCGAAGGCGAGGTCACCGACCACGCCATCGGCCTTTTTCTTGCCCACGCTCGCACACCTGCCTGATGACACAATCTTCATACCTTAGTTAGAACGCAAACAAAGCAAGCGGCTTTAATGAAGCTATGGGCGCTTGCAACCACTGCGGGGACGTAAAACATGGGCGAACTTGAAGCACTCAACCGCACCCTTTTCCTGCTGATCAACGCAGGCGATGACACACCGCACTGGATGATCCAGCTCGCCATCGGCATCGCTGCCGGCCTGATCTACCTGCTTCCCGTGCTGCTGCTGGGCTTCTGGTTGTGGGGCAGCCCTGGCGAGCGCAGGCTGATGCTGAAAGCGACCTTGATTACCGTGATCGCCTTGCTCGCCAACCAGCTCATCTGGGCAATCTGGCCACACCCAAGGCCATTCATGATGGGCTTGGGGCACACGTGGATGTTGCACGCACCCGATTCGTCATTCCCAAGCGACCACATGACCGTATTCGGCTGCATTGGCTTGACCTTGCTGCTGGATGGTTTGTCGGGCTGGGGGGTGGTCATTCTGCTGACCGGGTTGAGCGTCGCCTGGGCGCGGGTATTCCTGGGCGTGCACTTCCCGCTCGACATGGTGGGGGCGATGGTCGTTTCGTTTTTGGTGTATGCAGGGTTCTCGCCTGTCTGGAAACGTATCGGCCTGCCTGTCACCCACCTGGTGCAACGGTGCTATCGCAGCCTGATGGCGGTGCCGATCAGGGCGGGTTGGCTGCGGGGCTGAGGTAAAACTGGCGTTGGGTCGCCACCCTTGCAGTGGGCAGGCACAGGCCTGTCACTCTTGGTAAACTAGGGCAACTTTTCCCGAAGGCCGATCTGGCGAGGTCACTGACCGCGCCATCGGCCTTTTTCCATGTTCCGATCGTTGCCCTGGCCCACAATGCCCCTAGAACAGACCACGAACCCAAGTACTACAAGGCCTGAGCTGTCCCGCCGCTTCAGCATTGCGCCGATGATGGATTGGACGGACCGCCACTGTCGGTTCTTCCTGCGCCTGCTCTCCAAGCAAACCCTGCTCTACACCGAAATGGTCACCACCGGCGCCCTCCTCCACAACGACGCCCACCGCTTCCTGCGCCACGACGTCTCCGAGCACCCGCTGGCCCTGCAACTGGGCGGCAGCGTGCCGGCTGACCTGGCCGCCTGTGCCAAGCTGGCCGAGGAAGCGGGCTACGACGAGGTCAACCTCAACGTCGGCTGCCCGAGCGACAGGGTGCAGAACAACATGATCGGCGCCTGCCTGATGGCCCACCCGGCGCTGGTGGCCGATTGCGTGAAGGCCATGCAGGATGCGGTAGCCACGCCGGTGACGGTGAAACACCGCATCGGCATCAATGGCCGCGACAGCTATGCCGAGCTGTGCGATTTCGTCGGCCAGGTGCGTGAGGCCGGTTGCCGCAGTTTTACCGTGCATGCGCGGATCGCGATTCTCGAGGGGCTGTCGCCGAAGGAGAACCGTGAGATCCCACCGCTGCGCTACGACGTGGCCGCGCAACTGAAGGCAGACTTCCCGGACATGGAGATCGTGCTCAATGGCGGGATCAAGACCCTGGCGGAGTGCCAGACGCATCTGGCGACCTTCGATGGCGTGATGCTGGGGCGTGAGGCATACCACAACCCTTATCTGCTGGCCGAGGTGGACCAGCAATTGTTTGGCAGCGAGGCAGCTGTGGTGAGCCGCAGTGAGGCGCTGGAGCAGTTGCGGCCTTATATCGTGGCGCATATGGAAAGCGGGGGCGCGATGCATCACATCACCCGGCATATCCTGGGGCTGGGGCAAGGCTTCCCGGGGGCGCGGCGGTTCCGGCAGTTGCTGTCGGCGGATATTCACAAGGCGGCGGAGCCGTTGAAGGTGTTCGATCAGGCGGCGGAGTTGATGCAGGGGCGGTGAGGTTCGGAAAGGGATAGGGCTGCCGGAGCATTTCAGCGTCTGTGAGATCGAGCGCCGCCCGCGCGGCGCATCGCGGATAAATCCGCTCCTGCATCTGTTGCAACGTGCCGAACCTGTTACGCCATGGTCGTCCGCCTTGGCGCATGCCTTGAGCCGTGCAAATCGGCTGACAACCATGGCCTGACAGGCATGGCCACGTTGCAACAGATGTAGGAGCGGATTTATCCGCGATGCGCCGCGCGGGCGGCGCTCGATCTGATAGGCGCTAACACCCTCAAGATGAACCCCAGGGAACCTCGCGCCAGCTGCTGACTCGAATCATCACCTTCGGCAATTTCACCCTGCCCCACAGGCCTCTTGAGCGCCCGTCTGGGCTCGGGTAATGTCGAGTAAATGCACAGGACAGAGCACGCCATGACCTCCAAGCTGGAACAACTCAAGCAGTTCACCACCGTGGTCGCCGACACCGGGGACCTGGATGCCATCACCCGCCTCAAGCCGGTCGATGCCACTACCAACCCGTCGCTGCTGCTCAAGGCTGCCGCCATCCCGGGCTATGCCGAGCTGCTCAAGCAGGTGAAGGCCGATGCCAAGGGCAATGTCGACCTGGCCTGCGACAAGTTCGCCGTGGCCGTGGGGGCGGGCATTCTCAAGGTCATCCCGGGGCGCATCTCCACTGAGGTGGACGCGCGCCTGTCGTTCGATGAGCCGGCCCTGCTGAACAAGGCGCGCCAGCTGATTGCCCTGTACGAAGCCGCAGGGGTATCGAAAGACCGCGTGCTGATCAAGCTGGCCTCCACCTGGGAAGGCATCCGCGCCGCCGAGAAGCTGGAAAAAGAAGGCATCCAGACCAACCTGACCTTGCTGTTCTCCTTCGCCCAGGCCCAGGCTTGCGCCGATGCCGGGGTGTTCCTGATTTCGCCGTTCGTGGGCCGCATCTACGACTGGTACAAGAAGAGTACCGGCCAGGAATACGTCGGCGCCGAGGACCCGGGCGTGCAGTCGGTCACGCGTATCTACAACTATTACAAGGCCAATGGCTACGACACCGTGGTCATGGGCGCCAGCTTCCGCAATCTCGGCCAGATCGAACAACTGGCTGGCTGTGATCGCCTGACCATCAGCCCGGACCTGCTGGACAAACTCGGCAGCGACCAGGGCGAACTGCCACGCATCCTGAAACCAGGCAATGCCGGCGAGGCCAAGCAGGTGCTGAACGAAAGCCAGTTCCGCTGGGCGATGAACGAGGATGCCATGGGCACCGAGAAGCTGGCTGAAGGTATTCGCCAGTTCGCCCGGGATCAGGAAAAACTCGAGAAGTTGATGGCTGAAAAAGCCTGATACATCTAAGGTTTGCCAGGCGGGCGGGAAATGTTCAGCATTTTCCGCCCGTTGTGTTTCCGCGGGCTGTGAACGCGTTCTGACTCCAAAGGCAAAATGACCTCATCCCCACTGCCCCTCGTACTCGCAGGCCCCGTACTGCGCCGCCTCGAACCGCAAAGGCTGGCCATCTGGCTGGTCGGCAGCCAACCTCTGCAACCCGAATTCAACGTCGACGGCACCGCCAAAGTCGATTGCCAGATCGTTGCAGTCGGCCAGCACGCCTTCATCCACCTGCTGGACATCCACTTCGCCGAGCCCCTGCCGCGCAACGTCGCCGTCGAATACGACCTGCTGATCAATGGCCAGGGCATTGCCGACTGGGCCCCGCACCTGCTTTACCCCGGCAGCCAACGTCCCAGCCTGGTGCTGCGCGAGCGCCTTGACCACCTGCTGCATGGGTCCTGCCGCAAACCCCATCACCCGGCCGCCGATGGCCTTCTCTGCGCCGACCGCCTGCTGCTGGCCTGCCAGCACCCGCAGGAACGCCCCGCCGCCCTGTTGATGACGGGCGATCAGGTTTACGCCGATGACGTCGCCGGCCCGATGCTGCGCGCCATTCATTCGCTGATCGAGCGCCTGGGGCTGTTCGACGAAGCACTGGACGGCGCGGTGGTCAGCGACAGCCAGGCGCTCTACCGCCATCCAGCCAGCTACTACCATCGCGCCGACCTGCTGCCTGCCCAGGCAGGCAACGAAACCCTGCGTGAGCGCTTCTTCGGCGGCAAGCGCAAGCCGATCTTCTCTTCCAGCAATGCCGACAACCACTTGGTAACCTTCGCCGAAGTCATGGCCATGTACCTGCTGGTGTGGTCGCCGCAGCCCTGGCGCATGATTGACCTGCACATGCCCGCAGGCCTGAAGCCTCAGCACCAGCAGCGCTACCGCGAGGAACTGCCGCTGATCGAGGCCTTCGCTGCCAACCTGGGCCAAGTGGCGCGGGTAATGGCCCACCTGCCCTGCCTGATGATCTTCGACGACCACGACATCACCGACGACTGGAACCTCTCGGCGCAGTGGGAGCAAACCGCCTACGGCCACCCGTTCTCGCGGCGGATCATCGGCAATGCGCTGCTCGGCTACCTGCTGTGCCAGGCCTGGGGCAATGACCCGGATACCTGCAACGGACTGGTCGAGCAGTGCCGGGCACTGCCCCGGCAGCAGGACCCGCTGATTGACGAGCTGCTGCGCTTCCAGGGCTGGCAGTACAGCCTGCCCAGCGAGCCACCGCTGCTGGTGCTGGACACCCGCACGCGCCGCTGGCGCAGCGAACGTGACCTGGGCAAGCCGTCTGGCCTGCTCGACTGGGAAGCGCTGTGCGAGCTGCAGCAGGCGCTGCTGGACCACCCTTCGGCAATCATCGTTTCACCGGCACCGATCTTCGGCGTCAAGCTGATCGAGAGCGTGCAGAAGGTGTTCAGCTGGCTGGGTTACCCATTGCTGGTGGATGCCGAGAACTGGATGGCCCACCGTGGCGCGGCCCAGGTCATCCTGAACATCTTCCGCCATTCGCGCACGCCGGGGCATTACGTGGTCCTGTCGGGTGATGTGCACTATTCGTTCGTCTACGAGGTGCTGATCCGCCATCGCCAGCGTAGCCCGCACCTCTGGCAGGTGACCAGCAGCGGCATCAAGAACGAGTTCCCGCGGCGCCTGCTGGACGTGCTGGACCGGCTCAACCGCTGGCTGTACTCACCACGCTCACCGCTGAACTGGTTTACCAAGCGCAGGCAGATGGAGGTAGTGCCACGTACGCCCAGCCGCAGCAGGGCTGGGGAGCGGCTCTGGAATGGGGCGGGATTGGGGCAGGTGTTCTTCGATGAACAGGGGCGCCCGGCGCGCGTGCTTCAACTGAGTGCGGATGGCGGTGAAGCGACTGAGTTTGCGCAGCGAGGGTGACAGGCCTTGTGAGTGGTGGAGGCCTTGCTGGCCTCTTCGCGGCTAAAGCCGCTCCTACAGGAATGGTGGGCCTGTAGGAGCGGCTTTAGCCGCGAAGAGGCCGCAACAGGCTGAGGGTCAGGTCCGCTCCAGCGCATTCACCAGGTCATGGAAGGCTTCGCGGTTGGAGTCGTTTAGCCCCATGAGAATCTTGTGCGCCTCCAGCACCTTGGAGCGCACCACATCCTCGTTCTGATCCTGCGACGGCAGGTCGGTCAGGCACTCAGGGCGTGGTACCGGGCGGTCGACGATGTTGAACACCTGGTCAAAGCCCATGGATTGCAGCAGGCGCGAAATATCCGGGTTGGTGGTGACCACGGTCGGCAACAGGCCCACCTTCTGCCGCGACAGGATCGACAGCTTGGCCAGCAGGCCCAGGGTGGTGCTGTCGATGCTTTCGGTTTCAGTCAGGTCGATGACAATGGTCGAGAAGTTCAGCGCGGTGAAAATCTTCTCGATCGTCGCATCCAGTGCCGAACACAGGGTCAAGCGCACTTCACCGACGAATTTCAGTACAAAGGTACCGCTCTGCTCGGCGAACTGGATTCTACCGGTACTCATTGAAGGTTCCTGCTCAACACCAATAGGGCGATATCATCCGGCATCTCCCCAAGCGTAGCCAATCCGAATCGTTGGCGCAGCCCATCCAGGCTACCACCCCCCGCCTTGACGATATCCGGCAAGGCAGCTTCTTTATCTTTGAGCGTGTGCCCCGGCAAAAGGTCCAGAATGCCATCGGACATCAGGCTCAGGCTGAACTGCGGCGGCAGCTCGATCACCAGGTCCTGGTAGCTCGCTTCGTCGAACAACCCCACCGGCAGGCCCCGGCCCTCAAGGTAGCGGGCCTCGCCCGGGGTATACAGCACCGGCAGCGGCAGATGGCCGCCCACGGCGTACGTCAGCAGGCCGGTTTCTTCGTCGATCACGCCACCCACCATGGTCACGTGCTTGCCCAGCTTGCAGTTTATCAGCCCGCGGTTGATGTGGCTGAGCACTTCCGAAGGCTTGAATTCACGCAGCTTGCTGCTGCGCTTGAATTCGAACAACAGCCGCGTGGTCATGAACTTCAGCAACACCGTGACGAACGCCGAAGACGCGCCATGCCCAGAGACATCAGCCAGATAGAAGGCAATGCGCCGCTCATCCACACGGAAGTAGTCGGCAAAGTCGCCCGACAGGTACAGCGAGGGGATGATCTGGTGCTCGAAGGTGAACTCACCGAGCTTCCAGGGGCTTTCCGGCAGCATGTTCATCTGCACCTGGCGACCAGCGGTCTGATCCTCCTGCAGCAAGTGCAGGCTGGCCTCCAGTTCGCGGTTGGCCGCTTCCAGCTTGTCGCGGTAACGCTGGTTTTCCAGCACCAGGCGCGAGCGGTCGAGCGCCCGACGCACAGAGTGTTCAAGTACGGCCAAGTCTTCCAGAGGTTTGATCAGGTAATCAGCGGCACCCAGGCGCAAGGCCTCGACCGCATCGCTCATCACGCCGGCACCGGACACCACGATCACTGGCAACTGCGGCGCGCGCTCACTGATCTGGCGGATCAGTTCGAGGCCGCCCATCTGCGGCATGCGCAGATCGCAGATCACGAGGTCGGGCTGGTGTTCTTCGAAGACCTGGAGCCCCTGCTGGCCATTACTGGCCTGGAGGACGCTGAAGCCACTGTCTTCCAGATAGGCGGCGAGGCTCGCACGGACCACGTCGTCATCATCGATGATCAGCAGCGTTGCACTGATTTTCTGCATGTGGGCGAACGGCGCCGATTTGGGGTGGTGCAGGGGCGTCTGCAAGGCTGACATCCAACTGCTGGAATACTCTGTGGTAACGCTCTACTTGAGTTGTAGGCCAATAACTCGGGCCAGGCAACCGGCAGAGGCAACTCGTAAGGCGCAGACGGTACTCCCATCCGCCAGGCGTTTCAAGCATACGTCGGTCGAGTTCGCTGCTCTTTACAGGGCAAATCACCGAGAGTTATAAGAATGCCAACCAGTACAACCTATTGGGAAGGATGCAGCATGCCTCAGACGCCCTCCAATCACAGCGAGAAACGCGATTTCATCCGCATGCGCATCGACACCGAGGTCAGCCTGCTGCATGAGGGGCAGGTGATCGCCGCGGTGTGCCTGGACCTTTCCAGCGGCGGCATGCAGGTGCAGGCGCCGCAGCAATTCAAGGTCGGTGACCACCTGGAGGTGCGTATCGACTCTGATCACCCGGCACTCAGGGGCCTGCATGCCAGTACCGAGGTGGTGTGGATCGCCGACCAGCCCGCCGGGCAGCAGAAGTTGGGCCTGCGTATCCTGGCCATGCATTGAGCTGTTACAAAAACGGCGACCCTAAGGTCGCCGTTTTTTTGCCTGCAACGATCAGAAGTCGTCTTCGACTTCGCCGTCATTCACCTTGAACTCGCGGTTCTGCAGGTAGGCATTGCGGATGAAGATGTACTTGTCACCCTGAATCAGCTTCTCGGCCGGCAACAGGCTGGCCCGTGTGTCGACCACGTTCAGGGCGAAGATCGAGTTACGCACCGGCACATCGTTGATGTAGCGGTAGGGTTCGGTGTAGCTGTCCGGGTACTTGGCCAGGCCATCACGCACAGTGCTTGGGCCGAGCAGCGGGATCACGACGTACGGACCGCTTGGTACGCCCCAGTGGCCGAGGGTCTGGCCGAAGTCTTCGTCGTTGCGCTGCAGGCCCATCTTGGTGCCGACATCGAAGAAGCCGCCAAGGCCGAACACGGTGTTGACGATCAACCGCGCTGTATCCACGCCTGCCGCATGGGGTTTGAGCTGCAGCACGTTATTGGCAAGGTTGGTCACATCGCCGACGTTGTTGAACATATTGTGGATGCCATCCTGCAAGAACTGCGGAGTAACCCACTGATAGCCCTTGGCCAATGGCTTCAGGCCATAGGTGTCGATCGTATCGTTGAAACGGAAGATCGGACGGTTGACCGCTTCCCAAGGATCCTCCTCGGTGGCGGCATGGGTGGCTGCCACGGGCGCCAGCAGCAGGCTGGCGCAGACAAAGGCCTGGGTGACTCGTTCGATCACACCGGCACCGATCCTACGCATAGATGTTTCTCCATCGAATTTCTCGGCCGCAAGCGCAACGGATGCGCTGCTGTACGGCGGCATTATAGAGGCTTGCACGCTGATAATCAGCTTTACACATTTTTACTCAATAATTTGTGAACAACTGTTGCTCGTCACAGCACGGTAACAATCGTCCAATAGCCTGCGGACTATTTCAGGGACGTTACCATGCTCGCTGCACCTGCCATTACCGCTGTGCTGTTCGGCCTGCGCGGTTGCCTGGTCCAGGCCACCGACGGCAGCCCCCTGCCCGCCCCTGGCGCCCTGGATACGCTGGCCGGCCTGCGCCACGCGCAGGTGCCGTGCATCTGGCTGGACGACCTGAGCAGCCTGCAGAGCAGGCGCCTGGCCAGCGTGCTGCCGGACTGGCTGCCGGGGCACTCGGTCAACGGCGTGCGCTGGCCGGCGCCGAACGCATGCTGGCAGGCGCTGATGAGCCTGGACAGCGAACGGCTGGAAGGTTGCGTGCTGGTCAGCGGTGAGCCGAAACTGTTGCAATCAGGCCTCAATGCCGGCCTGTGGACGGTGGGCCTGGCTGGCTGCAGCCCCTCGTGCAACCTCAGCTCTGCGCAATGGCAGGCCATGACCCAGCAAGAGCAGGACCTGGCCCGTGGCAAAGCCACACTGGCCCTGTTCAGCCTGGGTGTACATTCAGTGATCGACCACCTCGAAGAGCTGGACACCTGCCTTGCGGACATCGCCCTGCGCTGCAGCAAGGGCGAAAAACCCTGATACAGCCCCATTGATGCGGATCATGCAAAGCACCAGCGAGTGGATTACGCTAGAGACAGGCGAGAACCTTTGCCGCTTCGCTGAGGTCCATGCCTTTGCCAAGCCATTGATGGAGAACAGCCAATGCCTGCCCGCGAATTGCAAGAGCGCTTGAACAGCCTGCGCGAGCAACTGGACCGCAACGTACCGCTTTCGGATGAAGAACTGGCCGCACTGCATGAAGAGGCCAGGCAGATCGAAGCGCAGTTGAAGCTCGAGGAAGCCACACCGGACAACAACGTGGTCGACGGGGTGAACCTGGCGATCGAACGTTTCGAAGCCGACCACCCGGATTTGACCGCCACCTTGCGCAGCATTGCCAACTCGCTGCACAGCATGGGGATATGAAACAGCCGGGGCCGCTTTGCGGCCCCAACTGCACAGAAATTATTGCCGAACCAGTCGCAGGTTCGCCGGGCTGATCGCGCCGGTACTGCGGTACGGGTTGATGTCCAGCCCGCCGCGACGCACATAGCGCGCATACACGGTCAGGTGCTCAGGCTGCAGCAGGTTCTTCAAGTCCAGGTAGATCCGCTCCACGCACTGCTCATGGAAGTCGGCATGCTGGCGGAAGCTGATCAGGTAAGTCAGCAGGCTGGCATGGTCCAGCGCCCTACCCTTGTACTCCACTACCACGCTGCCCCAGTCCGGCTGGCCGGTCACCGGGCAGTTGGATTTGAGCAGGTGGCTGTGCACGGTCTCTTCGACAATACGCTCTGGGTCGCAGCTCAGCAGTTCCGGTTGCGGCTGCTCGTAGTTGTCGATCGCCACGTCCAGCGCATCAATGCACTGCCCAGGCAAGGCAACCACGCCCTGCGCCTCTACTTCCGCCAGGGTACGCACCTGCACACCCACCGGCTTGCCAGCCGCGGCCGACAGGTCTTTCACCAGGCATGCCTGCAGCTCGCCGATCGAGGCGAACACGGTCTGGTTCAACGAGTTGAGGTAGAGCTTGAACGACTTCGATTCGATGATGTTCGGCGAATCGGCCGCAATGGCGAATTCACCGATAGCCACGACCGGCTTGCCCGAAGGCAGCAGCCACGACAGTTCGAAGCAATTCCAGAAGTCCACGCCCTGCCATGGCAGGGTCTGGGCGGTCACACCCAGCTCCGCCCACTTGGCCGTGCGCGGTATCGGGAACAATAGCGAAGGCGTGTAGGTGGCAATGTATTCACTGGACTTGCCCAGCGGGGAATGTTCGGCGGCGGGATGCATGGAAACTGACCTGAAGGTTCGAAATTGCCCCTAGTCTACCGGTTTTGCACCCCGCCTTGCAGGCCCGGTTACTCGATGGTCAGCACCCCGACCATACCGGCCTGGTAGTGCCCCGGTACATTGCAGGCGAACTCGATGGGTGCCGACTTGCGGAAGGTCCAGGTCAGCTCGGCGCGCTGGCCAGGCTGAACCAGCACGGTGTTGCCGGCATCGTGGCCATGGGCACCGTGGTCCATCGGTTTGGCAGGCGCATGGCCCATCTGCGAATGGTCCATGCCCTCATGCTGCATGGCGGCGTTGTACATCTTGCCCTGCATGGCGATCATTTCTTTCTGGTGCTCGGCATGCATGGCCTTGTCACCCAGGTTGAACTCATGGGGCAGCTTGCCTTCGTTGATGACCACGAAGCGCACGGTCTCGCCCGCCTTTACCTGCAGGCTGGTGGGCTCGAAGGCGATGTCCTTGAGCACCACTTCGACAGTGCGGCTGGCCTTGGCTGCCGGGGCCGGCTCGCCAAATGCAAAGGTTTTCGCCTCGCCTGCCAGGGTGGGCAGGCTGACCAGGGCCAGGGCGGCGGTGATGAACAGGTGTTTCATGATGACTCCGAAGATCACAGCGGGATGAGACCACTCTAGGAAGGTGCGGCTGGCGCTTGGCTGACAGGAAGATTACAACTTTGTCAGCTTGGGCGAGGCTCGAGTTAGTCACGTATCATTTCAGCCATCCCATCATCCCTGTGGGAGCGGGTTTACCCGCGAATGCTCTAGTGAACGCACCGACGCATTCGCGGGTAAACCCGCTCCTACAGGGAACCGCGTCAACCCTCTGATTGTGGATTGAGCATGAAACTGCTGATCGTCGAAGACCAGGCCCGCACCGGCCAGTACCTCAGCCAGGGCCTGAGCGAAGCTGGCTTCGCCACCGAGCTGGCCAGCGACGGCGAAACCGGCCAGTTCCTGGCCCTGACCGGCGACCACGACTTGCTGATCCTCGACGTGATGCTGCCCGGGCGTGACGGCTGGCAGATCCTGCAGGCCGTGCGCACTGCCGGGCTGGACACTCCGGTGCTGTTCCTCACCGCCCGCGACGCCGTCGAGGACCGCGTGCACGGCCTGGAACTGGGGGCCGATGATTACCTGGTCAAGCCGTTCGCCTTCTCCGAGCTGCTGGCCCGGGTGCGCAGCCTGCTGCGCCGCGGTGCCAGCCCCAACCAGGACACCACCTTGACCCTGGCCGACCTGCGCCTGGACCTGATCCGCCGCCGCGCCGAACGGGCCGGCACGCGCATCGACCTGACCGCCAAGGAGTTCGCCCTGCTCGAACTGCTGCTGCGTCGCCAGGGCGAGGTATTGCCCAAATCGCTGATTGCTTCGCAAGTGTGGGACATGAACTTCGACAGCGATACCAATGTCATCGAAGTGGCGGTGCGTCGCCTGCGCCTGAAGATCGACGACCCGCATCCGAACAAGCTGATCCACACCGTGCGCGGCATGGGCTACGTGCTCGAAGAGCGCCACGACTGATGCGCAGGCTTTCCCTCGGCACGCGCCTGGCCCTGTTGTTTGCCGCCTGTACCGCCGCCGTGTCGCTGGGCGCTGGGCTGCTGTTCAACCGTGCCAGCGAGCAGCATTTCGTCGAATTGGACCAGCAACTGCTGGAGTCGCGCCTTTCTCTGTTTCGCAGCCAGCTCGCCGGCCTGAAGAGCCCCGAGCAACTGCAAGCCCGCTTGCCAGCCCTGCGCAACGAACTGAGCCACCAGGCTGACCTGGCACTGCGCATTGATGGCCCCGACGGTGCGAACTGGTTCGCCAGCCGCGACGGCCTGCCTGGTACACCGCCGGCATCCGCGCTGACAACCCTGCACGCAGACGGCGTCGATTACCGCAGCCTGGCCGCAGCGCCAGACAACCACACCGCTGCGCGGCTGACGCTGTTTCTCGACATCACCCATCACCAGCACTTCCTGCAAGGCATGCAGCGCCTGATCTGGCTCACGGTCGGGCTGTCGGCCCTGGCCACTGCCTTGCTCGGCGCCTGGGCCGCGCGCAGCGGCCTGCGCCCCTTGCGCCAGATGGGCCGGGTGGCCGCCAGCGTGTCGGCGCGCTCACTGACCACGCGCCTGCCGGTGGCGCAGATGCCTGAAGAGCTGGCGGAACTGGCCACTACCGTCAACGCCATGCTGCAACGCCTGGACGACGCCTTCCAGCGCCTGTCGGCATTCTCCGCCGACATCGCCCACGAACTGCGCACGCCGCTGTCCAACCTGCTGACCCACACCCAGGTTACCCTCACCCGTCCGCGCAGCCTGGAGGAATACCGCGAGGCACTGCATGGCAACCTCGAGGAACTGCAGTGGATGGCGCAAATGATCAACGACATGCTGTTCCTGGCCAAGGCCGACCACGGCCTGCTGGTCCCGGGGCAGACGGCGCTGGCCTTGCACGATGAAGTGGATGCATTGCTGGAGTACTACGCGCCGCTGGCCGAGGACAATGAAGTGCAGCTGCTGCGCGAGGGCCAGGCGATGTTGCAGGGCGACCGGCATATGCTGCGCCGGGCCCTGTCGAACCTGCTCGACAATGCCCTGCGCTTCACGCCGGCAGGTGGGCAGATACGGGTGACGCTGGAGCCAGGCTTGCGGATTTGCGTGGCCAATACCGGGGCGGCAATTGAAGCGGCGGCACTACCGCGGCTGTTCGATCGTTTCTATCGGGTGGACCCGGCGCGGCGGGAAGGCAGCAGCGAGCATGCGGGGCTGGGGCTGGCGATTACCCGGTCGATCGTGCAGGCCCATGGAGGGAGCATTCGGGCGCAGAGCCAGGATGGCTGGACAAGGTTTGTAATCGAACTACCTGAAACTCGGTGAAATGGGGGCTGCTGCGCAGCCCTTTCGCGACACAAGGCCGCTCCCACAGGACTATCTCAATCCTGACGATATCGGTAATCCTGTAGGAGCGGCCTTGTGTCGCGAAAGGGGCGCAAAGCGCCCCCGGAATCTCAAACAAACATCAAACTGCCAGGCCTATCGCCGGCTGCACCTGCGACGCCCGATAAGCCGGGTAGATGGTCGCCAGGAAGCTCATCACCAGCCCCGCCGCGCAAATCATCAGCACATCCCCGCCTTGCAGTTCGGACGGCAAGCTGCTGATGAAGTACACATCTGAAGTGAAGATGTGTTGCCCGCTCACCCGCTCCAGCCAACCGACGATCTGGCTGACATTGAGCGCAGCGATCACCCCCAGCACACCGCCGATCAAGGTGCCGACAATGCCGATCAGGCTACCCTGGACCATGAACGTGCCCATGATCTGTGCCGGCGTGGCGCCCAGGGTACGCAGGATGGCAATGTCCGGCCCCTTGTCGTTCACCACCATCACCAATGTGGCGATGATGTTGAACGCCGCCACCGCGATGATCATCAGCAGCAACAGGCCAATCATGGTCTTTTCCATCTTCATCGCGCTGAACAGGCTGCCCTGGGTGTGCGACCAGTCGTCGGCGCGATAGCCATCGCCCAGGCCGGCCGCGATGGCCTTGGATACCTGCGGCGCGGCGTACAGGTCATGCAGCTTAAGGCGCACGCCCTGCACCCGGCCTGGTGCCCAGCGCTGCATTTCACCGGCGTCGGCGACGTGCATGTAGGCCTGCGAGCCATCCAGCTCGGCGCCGACCTTGAAGATGCCGACCACGGTCAGGCGCTGCATGCGCGGGGTGATGCCACCGGGTTCCTTGCTGATTTCCGGCACGATCAGGGTCAGCTTGTCGCCGGTATTGAGACGGAAGCGGCGCGCGGTGAGCTCGCCGATGACCACGCCATATTCACCTGGCTGCAGGTCCTGCAGGCGGCCCTGAACGATATGCTGGCCAACGATGGACACCTTGCCCTCTTCGGCCGGGTCGATGCCGCTGACCTGGATCGGCTGCATTGCGCCTTTGTACGAGAGCATGCCTTCCATCTCGGTGATCGGCGCCGCGGCCATCACTGCCGGATTCTGCAACGCAGCGTCGGCGGCCTTGTGCCAGTCGTCCAGCGGCTGCACGCCAAGGATCGAGGCATGGGGGACCAGGCCGAGAATGCGTGAGCTCATTTCGCGCTGGAAGCCGTTCATCACCGACAGCACCACGATCATCGCCAGCACGCCCAGCGACAGGCCGATCATCGAGGTCATCGAGATGAACGAGATGAAGTGGTTGCGGCGCTTGGCCCGGGTGTAGCGCGCGCCAATGAAGATGGGCAAGGGTCTGAACATGTAGGAAACACCCAATTAAAACGGGAAAACGGGGCGACGCTGCCACCCCGTGCACTCGCTCAGATCGCCACCAGGTGGCCGTCGTCGAGCTTCAATACGCGGTCCATCTGGCGCGCCAGGTTGAGGTCGTGGGTCACCACCAGGAAGGCGGTGCGCGACGCACTGGACAACTCCTGCATCAGTTCCTGGATGCCTTGGGCGGTATGGTGGTCGAGGTTGCCGGTCGGCTCGTCGAGCATCACCAGGCCGGGGCGGTTGACCAGAGCCCGGGCGATTGCCACACGCTGGCGCTCGCCGCCGGACAACTCAGCCGGCTTGTGGTGCAGGCGATGGCTCAGGCCAACCCGCTTGAGCAGTGCCTCGGCACGCTCACGGGCCTCCGGGATGGCGGTGCGGCCGATCAGCAGCGGCATGCACACGTTCTCCATCGCGGTGAACTCTGGCAGCAGGTGGTGGAACTGGTAAACGAAGCCCAGCTCGCGGTTGCGCAGCAGGCCGCGGGCACGCTCGCCAAGGGCCGACAGCTCCTCGCCGGCCAGCCACACGCTGCCCTGGGTCGGGCGGTCGAGGCCACCGAGCAGGTTGAGCAAGGTACTTTTACCAGAGCCGGAGCTACCGACGATGGCCACGCGCTCACCGGCGTGCAGCTCCAGGTTGAGCCCGGACAGCACCTGCACCGACTCCGGGCCCTCGTCGTAGGACTTGCCCAGGTTGCGGCAACTCAGAACGGCTTTATCACTCATGCGCGACTCACTCATAACGTAGCGCCTCTGCAGGCTGGGTGCGGGCCGCACGCCAGGCCGGGTACAGGGTGGCGAAGAAACTCAGGACCAGCGCCGCACCGCAGACCATGTACACGTCCTGGGCCTGGATCTGCGACGGCAGGTAATCGATGAAATACACGTCGGCGTTGAGGAACTTGTGCCCGATCAGCTTCTCGATGCCGGCGATCACCGCACTGACGTTCAGCGCAGCGACGATCCCGACCACGGCGCCGATCAGCGTGCCGATTACCCCGATCACCGTGCCCTGGACCATGAAGATCAGCATGATCTGCCCGGGCGTGGCGCCCAGGGTACGGAGGATGGCGATGTCACCGCGCTTGTCGTTGACCACCATCACCAGGGTAGAAATGATATTGAACGCCGCCACCGCCACGATCAGCAGCAACAGCAGGCCGATCATGGCCTTCTCCATGCGGATTGCCTGGTACAGGTTGCCGTGGGTACGGGTCCAGTCGCGGCTGTAGTATTCCTGGTCGCCCAGCTGCTGGGCGATGCTCCAGGCCACTCGCGGCGCCTGGAACAAGTCGTCGAACTTCAGGCGCAGGCCCTGCACCTGGTCCGGCTTCCAGCGGTGCAGGCGGGACAGGTCGGTGATGTTGGTCAGGCCCAGGTAGCCGTCGATCTCGCCGGCGCCAACGTGGAAGGTGCCGACCACGGTGAAGCGCTTCATGCGCGGGAACATGCCGGCCGGGGTCACGCTGACCTCGGGGGCGACGAAGGTCAGCTTGTCGCCGATGGTCACGCCCAGCTTGGCTGCGGCCTTGTCGCCGATCATGATGCCCCACTCGCCCGGCGCCAGCTTGTCGAGGCTGCCCTGCTGGATGAAGTTGTCGATGATCGACACCTCGCGCTCGCGCGCCGGGTCGATGCCGTTGAGCAACACCTTCTGCACCTTGCCGTCATGGGTCAGCAGGCCCTGCATCTGCGTGTACGGGGCGACCGCCAGCACCTGCGGATTCTGCTTTACTTGTTGGGCAAGGGCAGACCAGTCGTTGATCGGCTGGCCGCTCTCCAGCGTGGCGTGAGGGATCATGCCCAGCACGCGGGTACGCATCTCGTGGTCGAAACCGTTCATGACCGAGAGCACCACGATCATCACCACCACGCCCAGGGCGAGGCCGATCATCGAAGTCAGGGAAATGAACGAGACGAAGTGGTTACGGCGCTTGGCACGGGTGTAACGCGTACCGATGAATGCGAAAAGAGGTCTGAACATGTCGGGGCTTGTTCGGATGAAAGGGAACGTCCTTGTGGCGAGGCGCCTACGGCGGCTTTACACTCGGACCACCGCCGCAACCATGGGTTCGCCATGACGACATTAGACGAAGAAGATCGCCGCGAATACTACCGCATCGAAGATCGGATCGCACTGGAAATCAGCCCCCTCAGCGCGGCCGAAGCCCTTGAGGCAGAACTGTTGCAGGATGATTCACCGCTGTTCAACCTGCTCAGCGAGCTGCACCTGTCCGACTTCGAGTCGCAGCACCTGCTGCGCCAGCTGAGTGAGAAAGACCGCACCCTGGCAGCCTTCCTGCGGGCGCAGAACAAACGCCTCGACCTGCTCAGCGCCGTGGTCGCGCAAACCCTGCTCGGTGAAATCGGCCAGCCACAGCGGGTGATCATCTCCGAAGGTGGCATCGAATTCGCGCAACGCCAGCAGATCGCCCCAGGCACCCGGGTGAAGGTGAAGATGGTGCTGATGCCACGCGCCCACGGCCTGCTGCTGCGCGGCAAGGTCACCCACTGCGACCCGCGCCCGGGCGGCGAATTCGAGGTCGGCACGGAATTCACCGACATGACCGATGCCCAACGGCAACTGCTGGCCCGTTACATCCTGCAACGCCAACAGCAGCAACGGCGCCAGCAGCTGGAACAAGACGGCCCCGCCTCCTGAGCCCTACCACCCTGATTTGAAGGAACGAATGTGACCCTGATCTATGGCCACCGCGGCGCCAAGGGCGAAGCCCCCGAAAATACCCTGAAGAGTTTTCAGCAGTGCCTGTCCCACGGCGTGAACCGCTGCGAACTGGACCTGCACCTGTCGGCCGACAACGAGCTGATGGTGATCCACGACCCTACCCTCAAGCGCACCACCGGCCGGCGCGGCAAGGTGGTCGAGCACCCGGCCGCCGACCTGATCCGCATTGATGCCCGCAAGGGCGGCCCCGGGCACGTGCAGCCCTGCCCCATTCCGAAGCTGGAAGAACTGTTCGAGAAGTGCGCCTTCGAGCATTGGCAGCTGGAAGTCAAGAGCGCCTCGCGCACCCGTGCCGCCACCACTGTGCTGGCGATTCGCGAACTGGCGCAACAGTACGGCCTGCTGGACAAAGTGACCATCACTTCGAGCTCACGCGAAGTGCTGGGCGCTGCCCTGGAGCTGGTACCGGATGTGAAGCGTGGGCTGGTTGCCGAATACGCCTGGCTCGACCCGTTGAAGGTCGCGCAGAACTACGACTGCGAGCTGCTGGCGTTGAACTGGACACTGTGCACCCCCGAGCGCCTGCTCAAGGCGCAGGGCCAGGGGTTGCATGTGTCGGTGTGGACGGTCAACGAACCGGCACTGATGCGCCGGCTCGCTGACTTTGGCGTGGACAGCCTGATTACAGACTTTCCCGGTTTGGCCAAGACCACCCTCGGGTAGGGCTGAAATCGGTCTCCCCGACCGGCTCAGGCCACCGGCCGGAGCCGCTTAAAAAAGCCGGTTCAGGCCGTCGTAGGCAGCTACCCGATAGGCTTCGGCCATGGTCGGGTAGTTGAACGTGGTGTTGACGAAGTACTTCAGATTGTTCTGCTCGCCCGGCTGGCTCATGATCGCCTGGCCGATGTGAACGATTTCCGAAGCCTGGTAGCCGAAGCAGTGCACGCCGAGGATTTCCAGGGTTTCGCGGTGGAACAGGATCTTCAGCATGCCCTGTGGCTCGCCAGCGATCTGCGCGCGCGCCATGCTCTTGAAGAACGCCTTGCCCACTTCGTACGGCACCTTGGCCTGGGTCAGCTCCTGCTCGTTCTTGCCGATCGAGCTGATCTCCGGAATGGTGTAGATGCCGGTCGGCACATCGTTGACGAAGCGCCAGCTGCCGTTGTCGACGATGCTGCCAGCGGCCGAACGGCCCTGGTCATGGGCGGCACTGGCCAGGCTCGGCCAGCCGATCACGTCACCGGCACCGTAGATGTTCGGCACGGTCGTGCGGTAGGCCTCGTCGACCTCGATCTGGCCACGGCTGTTGACCTTGATGCCGATATTTTCCAGGCCCAGCTTGTCGGTGTTGCCGGTACGGCCGTTACACCACAGCAAGGCGTCGGCCTTGATCTTCTTGCCCGACTTCAGGTGCAGGATCACACCATTGTCCAGGCCCTCGACCCGCTCGTACTCCTCGTTGTGGCGTACGGTGATGTTGTTGTTGCTGAAGTGGTAGCTCAGCGCCTGGGAAATTTCCGAATCCAGGAAGCTCAGCAGCTGGCCGCGGTTGTCGACCAGTTCCACCAGCACGCCCAGGCCGCTGAAGATCGAGGCGTACTCACAACCGATAACGCCAGCGCCGTAGACGATCAGTTTGCGCGGGGTGTGGCTGAGGCTGAGGATGGTGTCGCTGTCGTAGACGCGCGGGTGGTGGAAGTCGATGTCGGCCGGGCGGTAAGGGCGCGAGCCGGTGGCGATGATGATGTGCTTGGCATTGAGTTTTTCGACCACGCCATTGGGGCAGACCACTTCGACGGTCTGCTCGTCGGCGAAGCTGCCGGTGCCGACGAACACATCGACGCGGTTACGGGCGTAGTAGCCGGTACGCGAGGCGACCTGCTTGGCGATGACCTTCTCGGCACTCTTGAGCACGTCCGGGAAGGAGAACCAGCGCGGCTCGCCGATGGCACGGAACATCGGGTTGGTGTTGAACTGCATGATCTGCCGCACCGAATGACGCAGCGCCTTGGACGGGATGGTGCCCAGGTGAGTGCAGTTGCCGCCGACCTGACGGCGGCTGTCGACCATTGCCACCTTGCGCCCCGCTTTGGCGGCGTTCATTGCCGCGCCTTCACCGGCCGGGCCGGAACCCAGCACCACTACGTCGTAGTTGTAGACAGCCATGCGTACTCCTTCAGAACTGGCCCGGGGTTACGGTTACCCGCGGGACTCGATCATGCCGCCGGGGCGCCATGAGAAAATTCGGGTGCAGTCTAATCAAGCGTGAACGCCGCGCACATTAACCCTTGGTCGCGTCGTAGGCCAATTTTGCCTGCACTACATGTCATTCACCGATCCCTGGAGGCGATCATCCCTGCCAACGCTTTCAATCGCCTTTCACCGCCCGTTCGAATGCGGGGGTAGCTCGGGAGACGAAGCCAGCCTCGGCCCGAGTCACCAAAACCGCAGCCAGATCATGGGCCACGGCGAAATCCCAGCCGCGCTCCGGCCCCAGGATCAGCAACAAGGTCGAATAACCATCAGCCTGCAGCGCAGAGGCATCGAGCACGGTGACCGCGGCCAGGTCGTGGTCGACCGGGCGCCCCAGGCGGGCATCGAAGGTATGTGAATAGCGCCGGCCATTCTCCTCGAAATAGTGGCGATAGTCACCCGAGGTCGATACCCCCAGGCCATTGACCGGGATGATCTGGCGGGCGATCTGGCGGTCTTCGCGGGGCAGCTCCAAGGCGATGCGCCAGGGGCTGCCGTCGGGCTTGCGGCCTACGGCCTTGAGCTCGCCGGTGGCTTCAGCGACAAAACTGGCCACCTCCATGGCGCGCAGGCGTTCGGCGATCAGGTCGACCGCGTGGCCGGCAGCGATGCTGTTGAAGTCCAGTTGCACTGGGGCATCCTTGCACAGCGCCTGGCCGTCGATGCGCAGGTGGCGGTAGCCGACGCGCTGGCGAGCCTGGGCCAGCGCCTGTGGGTCGGGCACCTGCTCGTGACGGGCCTGCGGGCCGAAGCCCCAGAGGTCAAGCAGGGGCTCGACGGTAAGGTCGTAGGCGCCATCGCTGAGTGCGGCCAGGTGCTGGCCGAAGGCGACCAGTTCGAGCATATCGGGCGGCAAGGCCATGCACTGGTTGGGGGGCAGCCGGTTGAACTGGCTGACAGTGGAGTCGCCGCGGTAGGTCGAGTAATGCTGATCGATGCCGTTGAGAAGGGTCTCGACCGCCGCCTGGACCTGGGCCGGTGCCGGGCCGCCGGGTTCGCGGACGTACTGGACACTGTAGCTGCTGCCCATGGTCGGGCCGCCCAGGCGTTCCAAGGTCGGGCCTTGGTTGCAGGCAGTGAGAAGCATCAGGATGATCAGTAAGGCTGTGCGCAATCGGGATTTCTCGGTTCTGCATGCCTGCACAGTCATTGTAGTGCGCGGCCTTGCCGGGGCGCCGGACCGGTCGGAAATCGGCGCGCAGCGGCCCCAGGGTTTGAGTGTGACATCCGAAATGCCGGGGCTGCTGCGCAGCCCGGCCGCGCCTACAATGACCGCGCCAGCACGGAAAATGCCAGGCAAAAAAAACGGGAACCCGAAGGTTCCCGTTTTTTCATGCGCTTACAAGCGGATCAGCGTGGAAACGCTGGCGGGTTCACACCCGACATCTCTTCCATCACGCGAACCACCTGGCAGCTGTAGCCGAATTCGTTGTCGTACCAGACGTACAGAACAACGCGGTTGTCGTTGGCAATGGTCGCCTCGGCATCCACCACACCGGCGTGGCGGGAACCTACGAAGTCGGTCGAAACCACTTCCTGCGAGCTGACGTAGTCGATCTGCTTGTGCAGCTCCGAGTGCATGGCGGTCTGGCGCAGGTACTCGTTGATTTCGTCACGGCTGGTCGGCTTCTCAAGGTTCAGGTTGAGAATGGCCATCGAAACGTTCGGCGTCGGAACGCGAATGGCGTTACCGGTCAGCTTGCCTTTCAGCACTGGCAGCGCCTTGGCGGCAGCAGTGGCGGCGCCGGTTTCGGTGATGACCATGTTCAGCGGCGCGGCACGACCACGGCGGCTGCCCTTGTGGAAGTTGTCGATCAGGTTCTGGTCGTTGGTGAACGAGTGAACGGTCTCGACGTGACCATTGACGATGCCGTACTGGTCGTTGATGGCCTTGAGCACCGGCACGATGGCGTTGGTGGTGCAGGAAGCTGCCGAGATGATCTTGTCATCGGCAGTGATGTCACCGTGGTTGATGCCGTGCACGATGTTCTTCAGCGCGCCCTTGCCAGGTGCGGTGAGGATCACGCGGGCAGCGCCCGGGCAGGCCAGGTGCTGGCCCAGGCCGTCGGCGTCACGCCATACGCCGGTGTTGTCGACGATCAGCGCGTTGTCGATGCCGTACTGGGTGTAGTCGACTTCACTCGGGCTCTTGGCGTAGATGATCTGGATCAGGTTGCCGTTGGCGGTGAGGGTGTTGTTGGCTTCGTCGATGGTGATGGTGCCATCGAACGGGCCATGCACCGAGTCACGGCGCAGCAGGCTGGCACGCTTGACCAGGTCGTTCTCGGCGCCTTTGCGCACGACGATGGCGCGCAGGCGCAGGCCGTCGCCACCACCGGTCTTCTCGATCAGGATGCGCGCCAGCAGGCGGCCGATGCGGCCGAAGCCGTACAGGACGACATCGGTACCCTTGCGGGCCGAAGCGTTCTGCTGGCCAACCACGTCGGCCAGCTCTTCACGGACGAACTGCTCGGCAGTGCGGCCGTTGCCTTCCTGCTTGAACTTGTTTGCCAGCTTGCCCAGGTCGACCGAAGCGGCGCCCAGTTTCAGCTCGCTCATGGCTTTGAGCAGGGGGAATGTCTCGTGTACGGACAGTTCGGTCTCGTCGGACTGACGGTGACGCGCAAAGCGGTGGGCTTTGAGGATCGAGATAACCGAACGGTTGATCAGGCTACGGCCATAAATCGAGCTCACCACATTGTTGTTGCGGTAGAGCTGACCGATAAGCGGGATCATCGCTTCAGCCAGAGCTTCACGATCGATCCACTCACCAAGACACTGGTCGGGCTTCTGAGTCACGGGAACCTTCCACATGTAGGGACAGAAAAAAGGGGCTACATTATGACGCCCCTGCGCGTAACCGGCAATGAGCGCCTGTCGCCGATGGCAAAGCCCGCTGTTCATGGCCTGTCGAGCCTGACAGCAGGCACTGTCACCGGTACAATCGACGTCTTTGCCGCAACGCTTGGAGTGCAATCTCCCGTGTCAGTTCTGCGCCTTCCGCAAATGTCGGCCACGGCCGGCAAACAAACCTGGGGCAACCTGCCCGGTGCCGCCCTCAGCCTGGCCATCGCCGAGGCTGCCAGCAGCGCAGGCCGCTTCACCCTGCTGCTGACCGCCGACAGCCAGGCGGCCGATCGTCTGGAACAGGAGCTTCGCTTCTTTGCCCCGGACCTGCCGGTGCTGCCGTTTCCCGATTGGGAAACCCTGCCCTACGACCTGTTCTCGCCGCACCAGGACATCATTTCCCAGCGCATCGCCAGCCTCTACCGGCTGCCGGAGCTGAGCCATGGCATTCTTGTGGTGCCGATCACCACTGCCCTGCACCGCCTGGCACCGACGCGCTTCCTGCTCGGCAGCAGCCTGGTGCTTGACGTGGGCCAGACCATCGACGTCGAGCAGATGCGCACGCGCCTGGAAGCCACAGGCTACCGCTGCGTCGACACGGTCTACGAGCATGGTGAATTCGCCGTGCGCGGCGCACTGATCGACCTGTTCCCGATGGGCAGCAAGCTGCCTTATCGCATCGACCTGTTCGATGACGAGATCGAAACCCTGCGCACCTTCGACCCGGAGACCCAGCGTTCGATCGACAAGGTCGACTCGATCCGCCTGCTGCCGGCGCGCGAGTTCCCCATGCAGAAGGAAGAGGTGACCCGCTTCAAGGCGCGCTTCCGCGAGCGTTTCGATGTCGACTTCCGCCGCAGCGCGATCTTCCAGGACCTGGCCAGCGGCATCATCCCCGCTGGCATCGAGTACTACCTGCCGCTGTTCTTCGAAGAAACCTCGACCCTGTTCGACTACCTGCCCGCCAACACCCAGGTGTTCTCGCTGCCAGGTGTCGAACACGCTGCCGAGCACTTCTGGAACGACGTGCGCGGGCGCTATGAAGAGCGCCGTGGCGACCTGACCCGCCCATTGCTGCCGCCAGCCGAACTGTTCCTGCCCGTGGAAGACTGCTTCGCCCAGCTCAAGCAATGGCCACGGGTGGTGGTCAGCGCCGACGAAATAGAAGCCGGCGCCGGTCGTGAGCGCTTCCCCGCACGTGCCCTGCCCAACCTGGCCATCGAAGCCAAGGCCAATCAGCCGCTGGCAGCGCTGGCCGAATTCCTCGACCAGTTCAGCGGCCGCGTGCTGTTCACCGCCGAATCGGCGGGCCGCCGCGAGGTGCTGCTGGAGCTGCTCGAACGCCTCAAGCTGCGCCCGCAGACGGTCGACAGCTGGGCTGACTTCATCACCGGCCGCGAACGCCTGGCGATCACCATCGCCCCGCTGGACGACGGCCTGCTGCTGGACGACCCGGCCATCGCCCTGGTTGCCGAGAGCCCGCTGTTCGGCCAGCGCGTGATGCAGCGCCGGCGCCGTGAAAAACGCGGCGAGGCAGCCAACGACGCGGTCATCAAGAACCTCACCGAGCTGCGTGAAGGCGCGCCGGTGGTGCATATCGACCATGGCGTGGGCCGCTACCTGGGCCTGGCCACCCTGGAAATCGAAGGCCAGGCTGCCGAGTTCCTCACCCTGGAATACGCCGAAGGCGCCAAGCTCTATGTGCCAGTGGCCAACCTGCACCTGATCGCCCGCTACACCGGCAGCGATGACGCCCTGGCGCCACTGCACCGGCTGGGCTCCGAAGCCTGGCAGAAAGCCAAGCGCAAGGCCGCCGAACAGGTCCGCGACGTGGCGGCCGAGTTGCTCGACATCTATGCCCGGCGCGCGGCGCGCAAGGGCTATGCCTTTGCCGACCCGGCTGCCGATTACGCCACCTTCAGCGCAGGCTTCCCGTTCGAGGAAACACCTGACCAACAAGCGGCCATCGAGGCGGTGCGAGTCGACATGCTGGCGCCCAAGCCAATGGACCGCCTGGTATGCGGCGACGTCGGCTTCGGCAAGACCGAAGTGGCCATGCGCGCTGCCTTCATCGCCGTGCACAGCGGCCGCCAGGTGGCAGTGCTGGTACCGACCACCCTGCTCGCCCAACAGCACTACAACAGCTTCCGCGACCGCTTCGCCGAATG
Organism: Pseudomonas sp. URMO17WK12:I7; assembly: GCF_003269045.1. Classification (NCBI taxonomy): domain Bacteria; kingdom Pseudomonadati; phylum Pseudomonadota; class Gammaproteobacteria; order Pseudomonadales; family Pseudomonadaceae; genus Pseudomonas; species Pseudomonas sp. URMO17WK12:I7. The sequence goes on from NZ_QLTL01000001.1 coordinate 400,268, forward strand.
GCCGGTGAAGGTCGAGGTGATGAGCCGCTTCAAGTCGGCCAAGGAAGTGGCCGCCGCCGCCGCGGACCTTGCCGAAGGCAAAATCGACATCCTCATCGGCACCCACAAGCTGCTGCAGGATGACGTGCGCTTCAAGGACCTGGGCCTGGCGATCATCGACGAGGAACACCGCTTTGGCGTGCGCCAGAAGGAGCAGCTCAAAGCCTTGCGCAGCGAAGTGGACATCCTCACCCTGACCGCTACGCCAATCCCGCGCACGCTGAACATGGCGGTGGCGGGCATGCGCGACCTGTCGATCATTGCCACCCCACCGGCGCGTCGCCTGTCGGTGCGCACCTTCGTCATGGAGCAGAACAAGAGCACGGTCAAGGAAGCACTGCTGCGTGAGCTGTTGCGCGGCGGCCAGGTGTACTACCTGCACAACGACGTGAAAACCATCGAGAAGTGCGCCGCAGAACTGGCCGAACTGGTCCCGGAAGCGCGTATCGGCATCGGCCACGGGCAGATGCGCGAGCGCGAACTGGAACAGGTGATGAGCGACTTCTACCACAAGCGCTTCAACGTACTGATCGCCTCGACCATCATCGAGACCGGCATCGACGTGCCAAGTGCCAACACCATCGTCATCGAGCGCGCCGACAAGTTCGGCCTGGCCCAGTTGCACCAGTTGCGTGGCCGTGTCGGGCGCAGCCACCACCAGGCATACGCCTACCTGTTGACACCGCAGCGGCAGAAGATCAGCGCTGACGCCGAAAAACGCCTGGAAGCCATCGCCAACACCCAGGACCTGGGGGCCGGCTTCGTGCTGGCCACCAATGACCTGGAGATCCGCGGTGCCGGCGAGCTGCTCGGCGAAGGCCAGAGCGGGCAGATCCAGGCCGTAGGCTTCACCCTGTACATGGAAATGCTCGAGCGCGCGGTCAAGGCTATCCGCAAAGGTACCCAGCCTAACCTCGAGCAGCCGCTGGGCGGCGGCCCGGAGATCAACCTGCGCCTGCCGGCACTGATCCCCGAGGACTACCTGCCCGACGTCCACGCGCGCCTGATCCTCTACAAGCGCATCGCCTCGGCGGCCGATGAAGAAGGCCTCAAGGACCTGCAAGTAGAGATGATCGATCGCTTCGGCCTGCTGCCCGAGCCGACCAAGAACCTGATGCGCCTGACCCAGCTCAAGCTGCAGGCAGAAACGCTCGGCATCAAGAAAGTCGACGCCGGCCCCAACGGCGGCAAGCTCGAATTCGAGGCCGAGACCCCAGTCGACCCACTGACCCTGATCAAGCTGATCCAGGGCCAGCCCAAACGTTACAAGTTCGAAGGCGCAACGCAGTTCCGTTTCCTGGTACCGATGGAACGCCCCGAAGAACGCTTCAATACCCTGGAGGCGCTGTTCGAGCGCCTGACCCCACAGCCTGCCTAAGGAAGATCCATGCGTGCCATCCGTTGCCTGACCCTGCTGCTCGCGCTGTTCGCGCCAGCCGCCTTCGCCGAAGGTATGTATCAGGTAGAAATGCTTCTGGTGCGGCAGAACAGCGTGCCCGCCTTCACCAGCCCGTTCGCCCCGGAAGACTGGAGCGCGGGCGCCCCACGCCTGGACAAAAACGCCGAACGCCCACTGGCGCTGCAGGACGAGGCCACCCGGCTGGAGGCCACCGCCGACTACACCGTGCTGCTGCACAAGGCCTGGCAGCAACCGGTCGGCAGCGAGCCGAGCCTCATCGCGCTGGGTTCAGGTGCAGAGCAATTCGGGCACTTCCCGATCGAAGGCAACCTGAGCATCACCGAAGGTCGCTTCATCGCCGTGGCCGCCAACTTCTGGGTCAACCAGCTCGACAGCAACGGCAACGTTCTGCAAAGCGAGCAGTTCAAGCAGAGCAACAGCAACATGAAAAGCGGCCAACTGACCTTCCTCGATGGCGGCCACCTGGCACTGCTGCTCAAGGTCACCGCACCGGGCACCCCGAAGATGCCAGTGATGGACCCGGAGATGATGGAGCAGTGATGTGAGCGACAGCGATGCGCGGCAACTGCTGAGGGCTCACCCAGGCTGGGTCGAGCATATCCAGAGCGGTGCACTGAACCGTGGACGCGACTACGCCAGGCAAGGGCGCACGCAAGTCCTGTCGATCCATGACAAGCACATCGAAGCCACCTGCCTCGGCTCGTCCGGTGAGCACTACCAACAGGAAATCCAGTTGGTAGTGGCCGGCAGCGAACTGCGGGTGTTCGGGCGCTGCAGCTGCCCGGTTGGCCACAATTGCAAGCATTGCGTCGCCGTGTTGCTGAATGTGCAGCATGGCGAAGGCAGGGCCGAGGCGCCGAGTGCGCAAAACGACGCCCTTTCACCAGCGCTTGATCAATGGGTCGAAAGCCTTCAAGCCACTGGCCAGCCTCCCGCAGATCCCGGGCCGGCGCGCAAAGGCCCGGCCTTGCATTATCAGGTTCATGCAGGCCAACAGCATTGCACGCTGGAGGCGGTCAAAGGCACGCGCCAAGCTGACGGAACATTGAAGTTCGGCAAGATCACTTCGATGCCTGAACTGATCTATTACCCGCCCCGCTACGTGACAGATAACGACGCCCGCCTGCTGCGCCTGATTGATGCCAGCAGCCGGGCAATGCGCCCGGTCGTGGATCTGCAAGGCAAACAAGGTGCAGAAATACTCGGCTTCGCACTGGCGACCGGGCGCCTGCACGTCGAAGCCGACCCTGAGCCTTTGATCGAAGGGCCGGAGCTGCAAGGCGAGTTCCGCTGGCTCAGGCTGGAGGACGGCAGCTACCGTGGCGCCTGGTTCCATGGCGATCACTCGCAACTGCTGACATTGCCCTTGGAGCCGATGCATTACATCAACCGTGCCACCCATCAACTGGGCAAGCTACGCCATGACCTGGACCCTTTCATCGCCAGTCAGCTCGCACGCGCGCCCGTCGTTCCGGAACATCTGGTCGTACCCTTGAGCCACCGCTTGAACGCCTTGAACCGCCAAGTCCCCACACCCACTTCAGTCAGCACTGAACACATCGATGACACGCAACCCAAAGGGCACCTGACACTGGGCAGCCTGGAATTCAGCGCCTACATGCCCAAGACCGGCCGCATGCAGCGCCAGATGCAGCATCGTGCCGCGCTGTCGTTTGACTACGACGGGATGCGTGCCACTGGCAATGACGACAAGCCCCTGGCCCGCCTGGTTGGCAGCACCAGCCAGCGTATCTGCCGCCAGCCCCTGGCCGAACAGGCACTGCGCAATGTGCTGCGCGACCTCGGTTTCAAGCCCGCCACCCGGCAGAGCAAGGCCCTGCCCGACAGCGCCGGCGATATGCTCCAGCTGCCCGACGACGAGGCCTGGCTGCGCTTCGCCCGGGATGGTCTGCCACGCTTGCGCGAAGCCGGGTGGGACATCGACATTCACCGCGACTTCGCCTTCAACCTGCAAGAGGTGGACGACTGGTACGCCAGCATTGACGAAGCCCCCGGGCATGAATGGTTCGACCTGGAGCTGGGCATCGTGGTCGGAGGCCAGCGCCACAGCCTGCTGCCGATCGTGCTGCAACTGCTGCGCAGCAACCCTGAATTGCTGCGCCCCAGCGAGCTTGCGCGGCGCAGCGATGACGAGCACCTGCTGATCGACCTCAACCGCGGCAGGCTCGACAGCCCGGCGCTGCGCGTCGCCCTGCCCTACGGCCGCATCAAGGCGGTGATGGGCACCCTCGGCGAGCTCTACCTGCACGAGGACGTGGTTGGCCCTACCCTGCGCATGGACCGTGCCGACGCCGCGCGCCTGAACGACATCGAGCACCTGCCGCTGCACTGGGAGGGCGGCGCCCACGTGCGCGACCTCGGCCGGCGCCTGCGCGATGCCCGCGACCTGCAGGTCGAAGTGCCGAGCGGGCTCAACGCCACCCTGCGCCCTTACCAGCAGCAAGGCCTGAACTGGCTGCAGGCCCTGCGCGAAATGGGCACCGGCGGCATCCTTGGCGATGACATGGGCCTGGGCAAGACCCTGCAGGCCCTGGCCCACCTGCTGCTGGAAAAACAATCCGGCCGCCTGACCGGCCCGGCACTGGCGGTGATGCCCACCAGCCTGGTGCCCAACTGGCTCGACGAAGCCCAACGCTTCGCCCCCGGCCTGCGCGTGCTGGCCCTGCACGGCCCGGGCCGCAGCAAGCACTTTGCCAAGCTGCACGAATACGACCTGGTGCTCACCACCTATGCCCTGGTACCGCGCGACCTGGAGCACCTGCGCGCGCAAACCTGGCATGTGCTGGTGCTGGACGAGGCACAGAACATCAAGAGCAGCACCAGCAAGGCCGCCCTCGCCGTTTGCGAACTGCAGGCCAATCAACGCCTGTGCCTGACCGGCACGCCGATGGAAAACAACCTGGGCGAGCTGTGGTCGATCTTCCACTTTCTCATGCCTGGCTGGCTGGGAGACGTGAAACGCTTCAACCAGGATTACCGTACCCCGATCGAACGCCACGCCGACAGCGAGCGCCTGGCCCACCTGGTCAGCCGGGTGCGCCCGTTCCTGCTGCGCCGCACCAAGGAACAGGTTGCCACCGAGCTGCCGGCCAAGACCGAAATGGTGCACTGGGTCGAACTCAGCGATGCCCAGCGCGATACCTACGAAGCGGTACGGGTGGCCATGGACAAGAAGGTCCGCGACGAAATCGCCCGCAATGGCGCGGCGCGCAGCCAGATCGTGATCCTCGACGCCCTGCTCAAGCTGCGCCAGGTGTGCTGCGACCTGCGCCTGGTCAAAGGGGTCGAGACCAAAGGCAACCAGGCCGACAAGGGCAAGCTCGGCGCGCTGCTGGAGATGCTCGAAGAGCTGCTCAGCGAGGGGCGCCGGGTCCTGCTGTTCTCTCAGTTCACCTCGATGCTGGCGCTGATCGAGCAGGAGCTGGAAAAACGCAAGATCCGCTACAGCCTGCTCACCGGCGACACCCGCGACCGGCGCACGCCGGTGCAACAGTTTCAGCAGGGCGACAGCGAGGTGTTCCTGATCAGCCTCAAGGCTGGCGGTGTAGGGCTGAACCTGACGGCGGCCGACACCGTTATCCACTTCGACCCGTGGTGGAACCCGGCCAGCGAGAACCAGGCAACCGACCGCGCCTACCGGATTGGCCAGGACAAGCCAGTATTCGTGTTCAAGCTGATTACCCGGGGCACGGTAGAAGAGAAGATTCAGGCATTGCAGCAGGAGAAAGCCGCGCTGGCAGCAAGCCTGCTTGATGGCGGGCAGGCGGGGCAGTGGCGGCTTGGCGATGAAGAAATCGATGCGCTGTTTGCCCCCTTGCCTGGCAAGCGGGGGCGGTGATTGCATCGGGTGTATGGCTTTAGAGTTTGACGCCTGTGATATCGAGCGCCGCCCGCGCGGCGCATCGCGGATAAATCCGCTCCTACATTTGTTGCAACGTGGCCATGCCTGACAGGCCATGGTTGTCAGCCGGTCTGCACGGCTCAAGACATGCGCCAAGGCTGGCAACCATGGCCTGTCAGGTTCGGCCACGTTGAAACAAATGTAGGAGCGGATTTATCCGCGATGCGCCGCGCGGGCGGCGCTCGATGTCAGCAGCCCCAGATAACTCAACCCCTACGCTTCGGCTCAATCAACCAACTGTGCTTCTTTCAACGCCCCCAGGGCCTCCAGCCAACGCGGCTGCTGCCGGTAATCCGTCCTGGCAAAGCCACGCCCACGCATCCGCGCAATCCGCGGCGAAGGCTTGACCTTCAAGCGCTGCGCCGCAGTCAGCGCCAGCTCCGCCGCAGCCCGGTCATTGCACACCAGGCCCATGTCGCAACCGGCACTCAGCGCAGCCTCGATGCGATTGGCAGCATCGCCGACCACATGCGCACCAGCCATGGACAGGTCGTCACTGAAGATCACCCCATCGAAGCCCAGTTCGCCACGCAGGATGTCCTGCAGCCAGCGCCGTGAGAACCCGGCCGGCTGGTTGTCGACCTGCGGGTAGATGACATGCGCCGGCATCACCGCCGCCAGCTGCCCGCTCAGACGGGAGAATGGCACCAGGTCCGCCTGGCGAAGTTGCTCGAGACTGCGCTCGTCGGTAGGAATCGCCACATGCGAGTCCGCTTCGGCCCAGCCGTGCCCCGGGAAGTGCTTGCCGCAGGCCGCCATGCCCGCAGCATTCATGCCCCGGATAAAGGCCCCGGCCAACTGCGTGGCGCGCTGCGGGTCGCCCTCGAAGGCGCGGCTGCCTACCACCGCGCTGCGCTGGTGATCGAGGTCGAGCACCGGAGCGAAGCTGAGGTCCAGGCCGACTGCCAGCACTTCGCTAGCCATCAGCCAGCCGCACTGCTCCGCCAAGTACTCGGCATTGGCATTGTCGGCAATGGCGCGCATCGCCGGCAGGCGCACGAAGCCCTGGCGCAGGCGCTGCACCCGCCCGCCCTCCTGGTCGACTGCAAGGATCAAGTCGGGGCGGATGGCCCGGATCGAGGCGCACAGCTCGCGCACCTGGCGCGGGCTGTCGATGTTGCGGGCAAAAATGATCAGGCCGGCCACTTCCGGCTGACGCAGGAGCTGGCGATCCTCGGCAGTCAGCCATTTACCGGCGATATCCACCATCAGGGAGCCTTGCAGGCTGGCGGTCATAGGCAATCCTTCATTGCAGATTCAGTGAAGCCCACTGGGGGCAAGCGGCCTCGTCGATGCGCACCGGGCAATGAGCCGGAACACGCTCGAACAGGACAAGCAGATCGGTGTTACGCAAACGTATGCAGCCATGGGACAGCGGCACGCCCAAGGGTTCCGTGTCGGGCGTGCCGTGCAGGTAGATGAAACGGCGAAAGGTGTCAACGCCACCCAGGCGATTGATGCCCGGCTCGCAGCCGCTGAGCCACAGGATACGGGAGAGGATCCAGTCACGCCCAGGGTGCTGCGCATGCAGCGCGGGCGACCACACCTCGCCCGTCCAGCGCCGGCCTTGCAGCACGGCATTCATCGGCAAGCCAGCGCCAATCCGCGCACGCACCTGGTGCAGCCCACGTGGCGTGCAACCCGAGCCGTTGCGCTCACCTGCGCCATTGCGAGCGGTGGATACCGCGAAACGCACGCACAAATGCCCCCGGGCAAAGCCGTAGAGGCGCTGGCCGGCAAGGGAGATGTGCAGGAAATCGAGGTCAGGCATGGGCGCTAGCTTAGCCGAAGCGCCTTGCCCCGCCCAGCCTTCAGGCCTTGGCGGTGGCGCTACCGGCCTTGCTGCGCGGGCGCAGCTGGGCGCTGGCCATGGCGTTATCGGTGACGCCGCTGTCGGCGCGCATGCCGGCGGCCAGGAACGGCACCATCAGGCGCATGACCTGCTCGATCGAGGTGTTGATACCGAAATCCGTCTCGGCAATGGCGCGCAGCGCCTTGATGCCGGACATGCTGAACGCCGCAGCACCCAGCATGAAGTGCACGCGCCAGAACAGCTCCAGCGGCGGAATGCGCGGTGCGGCTTCATTGACCAGCAGCATGTAGCGGCGGAACACCTTGCCGTACATGTCCTCGAGATAGCGCCGCAGGTGGCCCTGGCTCTGGCTGAAGGCCAGGCCCAACAGGCGCATGAAGATCGACAGGTCGTTGTTGCTGCGCGGCTGCACGACCAACGCCTGCTCCACCAGCATTTCCAACAGCTCTTCGAGGCTGGGCTTTTGCTCGGGCTTGGCCTGACGCCGTTCCAGCTCACGTTCGAGGCTTGCGCAGAACGGCCCGAGGAAGCGCGAAAAGACCGCCTGGATCAGGGCCTTCTTCGAACCGAAATGATAGTTGACCGCTGCGAGGTTGACCCCGGCCTTGCTGGTAATCAGCCGCAATGAGGTTTCCGCAAAGCCTCTTTCCGCGAACAGCTGCTCGGCAGCATCGAGAATGCGTTCAACGGTTTCAGATTGGGCCATCACAACTCCGCCAGACAGAGACAAACAGGTGTTTGAAACATACGTTTCAGGCCTGCATCTGTCAAGGCTCGGTGACTGGGCGGTCGCCATTTAAAAGGGGCTAGCTGGAAGCTGCAAGCCACAAGAGGGTTGGCAGCTGCTTTTTCTTGCCGCTTGAAGCTTGCAGCTACCGCAGTACTGTATATAATTCCAGTCACTGTATAAAAAGACAGAGCGCCTGCCATGTTGAAACTGACGCCACGCCAAGCCGAGATCCTGGCTTTCATCAAACGCTGCCTCGAAGACAACGGCTTCCCACCGACACGTGCGGAAATCGCTCAAGAGCTGGGTTTCAAATCGCCGAACGCCGCCGAGGAGCACCTGAAGGCCCTCGCCCGCAAAGGTGCGATTGAAATGACCCCGGGCGCATCCCGTGGCATCCGCATCCCCGGCCTTGAAGCCAAGGCCGAAGAAAACGGCCTGCCGATCATCGGCCGGGTCGCCGCTGGCGCACCGATCCTCGCCGAGCAGCACATCGAGCAATCCTGCAACATCAACCCGGCCTTCTTCCACCCCCGCGCCGACTATTTGTTACGTGTGCACGGCATGAGCATGAAGGATGTCGGCATCTTCGACGGCGACCTGCTGGCAGTGCATACCTGTCGCGAGGCCCGCAACGGCCAGATCGTCGTCGCCCGCATCGGCGATGAAGTGACCGTCAAACGCTTCAAGCGTGAAGGCAGCAAGGTCTGGCTGATCGCTGAAAACCCCGAGTTCGCCCCCATCGAAGTCGACCTGAAAGAACAGGACATGGTGATCGAGGGTTTGAGTGTCGGCGTTATTCGCCGCTGATCCAGGAGGCGTCATGCAGCAGTCCATCCAAGCACATCAGCAGGTCCAGCTTCCACTGTTCGAAGCATTCCTCGCCCAGCCGGTACTGCCAGGCCTGAAGGCCAGCGAGCAGGCACGCAAAGGCATCCATCCGGAGCTGTTCAGCGAACTGTCCCTGCGTGGCGCCCCCGAACATTGCCAAAGCCTGCTGGCTCCGGTCCTGCGCGAGTTGAGTGAAGAGCAGGAAGCCCGCTGGCTGACCCTGATCGCCCCGCCTGCCAGCCTGACCCAGGCCTGGCTGCGCGATGCAGGGCTCAACCGCGAACGGATCCTGTTGCTGCATCCCCGCAGCAATCAGAGCGCACTGCAACTGGCCTGTGAAGCACTGCGCCTGGGCCTAAGCCACACCGTGGTCAGCTGGCTGGGCAGCGTCAACGCTACCTCCCGCCAACAACTGGTACGCGCAGCCAGTGCCGGAAATGCACAAAGCCTGAACATCCGCCTCGGCTGATGTCCAGGCTTTGCCTATGAAGTAGTGCAAGCCGACGCTTTAGTGCAGCACGCGCGGCCCTTCGTCGCGCTCCAGCTCACCATCCACCAGGCGACCTGCCATCTGCACACCAACGCTCAGCATGGCCTTGGCGACTTCGACATGTTGACCCTGCAGGAACGCCTTCGCGTCTTCCGAGAAATCCAGGGTTACCAGGGAGCCTTCATCCTCGGCGCGACGCAGCTCGATACGGCCATCAGGCAACTCGACAATTTCCAGAAACGACGTAGACATATAGGGCAGTTCTCCACGAAAGGCCGTTAGTGTACCAGCCACTGCAGCTGTCAGCACTCACTCAACGCGTCGCGGAAACGTCTCACCAAGCCTTTGAGGTTATTGCGCCAGCTTTCCAGCTCTTCCTTCGACAACGCAGGATGCTCGGGCTCATCAAGGTTGACGGCCTGAATCAAGGGTTGGGTGACGTCGGTTTTTGGCGTTTTTTTCGCGACCGGTGGTCGGAACAAATCGGCATAAGCAACAAGCAGTTGCGCCAACCAAGTTTCGCGCTGGCGAACCAGCTCGAGCATTTCCGCAACTTCAGGAATGGCGATGGTGTTCAGCGCATCATCGGCGAGCGCCTGCTCGACTGAAGCCACCACGGGCAGGCGGTAGAAGCCACCTATTTCATGACACAGCCCCAGCAGCGCACCGTACAGGTGAAACAGCGCCGACTCTCGCTCGGCCTGGACCAAGCCTTGAGCATTCATGGCCTGGCTCTGTTCGGCCTTGGCCATCGACTCGAGGGCAAGGCCTGCGAAGAACAGTTTCTGGTTGGTGCGAGTGTAGAGTTCCTGGGCCATTTCGAATGACCTCCCATAGGCTGCAAGGCGGATGACTGCATCATAAATGATTAGGGCCGCTTTGCGCCCCTTCGCGGGCAAGCCCGCCCCCACAGGCATAGCACCAGCCCGCGAGGCGGTGCCGTACTTGTGGGTGCGGGCTTGCCCGCGAAGGGGCGCAAAGCGGCCCCAATTAAAGCACTGAGGGGTCAGCGCTTGTCTTCAACCTTCCACGCACCACCCTCGTAGAACGCTTTCCAGCCAGTCGGCTTGCCATCGACCTCAGACTGCACGTACTGCTCCTTGGTCTTGCGGCTGTAACGAATCACCGCTGGGCGCCCGTCCGGGTCTTTCTGTGGTGCATCGCACAGGAAGTGGTACTTCGGATCGATTTCATGCTTGTGCGGCACGATTTCCAGCACGAGCGGCGCACGGGTTTCGCGGTTTTTCGGGAACTGGCTGGCAGCCAGGAACAGCCCGGAAGCGCCATCACGCAGTACGTAGGTGTCGTCGACCTTCTCGCACTTGAGCTCCGGCATCTCCACCTTGTCCATCTTCGGTGGCGCCGCCTCACCGCTCTTGAGCAGCTTGCGGGTGTTCTTGCACGCTGGGTTGGTGCAACCGAAGAACTTGCCGAAACGGCCCGTCTTGAGCTGCATTTCGCTGCCGCACTTGTCGCACTCCAGGCTCGGCCCTTCGTAGCCCTTGATGCGGTAGCTGCCCTCTTCGATCTCGTAGCCAGCGCAATCCGGGTTATTACCGCAGATGTGTAGCTTGTGCTTCTCGTCCAACAGGTAGGCATCCATCGCCGTGGCACAGATCGGGCAGCGATGCTTGCCCAGCAGCACGCGCGACTCCGACTCACCCTCGTCGTCCGCGGCAATTTCATCGCCCGGCACCAGGTTCACGGTGGCCTTGCAGCGTTCTTTCGGCGGCAGGCTGTAACCCGAGCAACCGAGGAACACACCGGTGGAAGCGGTGCGGATCATCATCGGCCGGCCACATTCCTTGCACGGAATGTTGGTCATGGTCGGCTGGTTGGCACGCATGCCGTTTTCGGCAGACTCGGCGGTCAGCAGCTTCTTGCTGAAGTCACCGTAGAACTCATCCAGTACGTTTTTCCAGTCGCGCTCGCCCTGGGCCACGTCGTCGAGGTTCTCCTCCATGTCGGCAGTGAAGCCGTAGTCCATCAGGTTGGAGAAGCTCTCCGACAGACGCTCGGTAACGATGTCGCCCATCTTCTCGGAGTAGAAGCGGCGATTGTGCAGGGTGACGTAACCGCGGTCCTGGATGGTGGAAATGATCGCCGCATAAGTCGATGGGCGGCCGATGCCGCGCTTTTCCATTTCCTTGACCAAGCTGGCTTCGGTGAAGCGCGCTGGCGGCTTGGTGAAGTGCTGGCTCGGATCGAGCTGAATCAGCTTGAGCGCTTCGCCCTGGGCCATTTCCGGCAGCACATCGTCTTCGCCCGGCTTGCTCTGTTGCGGCAGTACACGGGTGTAACCGTCGAACTTGAGGATGCGGCCCTTGGCACGCAGCTCGAAGTCGCCAGCGGCCACGGTGACACTGGTGGACAGGTATTGCGCTGGCGGCATCTGGCAGGCCAGGAACTGGCGCCAGATCAGCTCGTACAGACGCTCAGCGTCCCGCTCCATACCGCTGAGCTTGGTCGGGTGCGTGCTGACGTCGGAGGGGCGAATCGCCTCGTGCGCTTCCTGGGCACCTTCCTTGCTGCCATATACCAACGGGGCTTCCGGCAGGTACTGCTTGCCGAACTCGCGCTCGATGTAGCTGCGCGCCATGTCCAGGGCATCGGCCGACAGGTTGGTCGAGTCGGTACGCATGTAAGTGATGTAACCCGCTTCGTACAGGCGCTGGGCCATCATCATGGTCTTCTTCACCCCGAAGCCCAGGCGATTGCTCGCGGCCTGTTGCAGGGTGGAGGTGATGAACGGGGCCGACGGCTTGCTGCTGGTCGGGCGGTCTTCGCGCTTGATCACGCTGTAGCTGGAAGCCTTGAGCTTCTCCAGCGCGGCCATGGCCTGGGCTTCGTTCAGCGGCTTGAACGCCTCGCCCTTCTCGCGCGACACCTCGAAACGTACCTTGGCGTTTTTGGCGGTACCGAGGTCAGCGTGCACTTCCCAGTACTCTTCCGGTACGAAGGCACGGATCTCGCGCTCACGCTCGACCACCAGCTTTACCGCCACCGACTGCACACGGCCGGCAGACAGGCCACGGGCGATCTTGGCCCACAGCAGCGGCGAGACCATGTAGCCCACCACGCGATCCAGGAAGCGTCGCGCCTGCTGGGCGTTGACCCGGTCGATGTCCAGCTCGCCAGGCTGCGAGAACGCTTCCTGGATCGCCTTCTTGGTAATTTCGTTGAACACCACGCGCTTGTAGCGGGTGTCGTCACCACCAATGGCTTCGCGCAGGTGCCAGGCAATGGCTTCCCCTTCGCGATCCAAGTCGGTTGCGAGATAGATGGTGTCGGCATCCTTGGCCAGGCGGCGCAGCTCTTCGATCACCTTTTCCTTGCCGGGAAGGATCTCGTACTTGGCCTTCCAGCCGTGTTCGGGGTCGACGCCCATGCGCGCCACCAGCTGGCGGCGAGCCTTCTCTTTCGGCGACAGCGCCGGAGCCTCACCCGCAGCGGCCTTGCCACGCTTGGCGGCCGGCTCTTTGCTTGCGCTGGCCGAACCGCTGGTGGGGAGGTCTCGGATATGGCCGATACTCGACTTCACCACGTACTGGTTGCCCAGGTACTTGTTGATGGTCTTGGCCTTGGCCGGGGATTCCACAATGACCAGCGATTTGCCCATGGATCGGAGTATTCCTGAATCTGAAGATGAAAAACGCGTCAGGTGCCGGACGCGGCACCGCTATATATAGTGGCGAAACAGAGAGGTCAAGCGTGGTCGATCACGCTTGCGACTTGCCAGACAGCTCAGGCAGCCCTTCTTCGGCCTTGACCAAAGCAAAGCGCGGCACCTGCTCGCCGTCAACCTCGACGGACTCCTGGAACATCGCAAGCGGCCTCACCCAGAAGCTGTAATCACCATACAGGCATTGGTAGAAGACCATCCACTCTTCGTTCTCGGAGTGCCGTGCAACACTGAAGACACGGTACTCAGGCCCTTTGTAATGCCGGTATACGCCTGGTTGTATCCGCATGTCGCCCTTCCTCTTGAAACAAATTCTGTAAAAAACAAAAACCGGGGCACAAGGCCCCGGCTGCTGTCCCACTACGCGATCAGACGCGTTCGAAGACAGTGGTGATACCTTGGCCAAGGCCGACGCACATGGTCGCCACCCCCAGGGTGCCGCCATTTTGCTTCATGACGTTGAGCAGGGTGCCGGAAATACGTGCACCGGAGCAACCGAACGGGTGGCCCAAAGCGATGGCGCCGCCGTGCAGGTTAACCTTCTCATCCATCTTGTCGAGCACTTTCAAGTCTTTGAGCACTGGCAGGGCCTGTGCGGCGAAGGCTTCGTTGAGCTCGATGAAGTCGATATCGGCCATGGTCAGGCCGGCGCGCTTGAGGGCTTTCTGGGTCGATGGCACCGGGCCGTAGCCCATGATTGCCGGGTCGACACCGGCTACCGCCATCGAACGGATTACCGCCAGTGGCTGGATGCCCAGGTCCATGGCGCGCTGGCCGGACATGACGATCATGCACGAAGCACCGTCGGTGATCTGCGACGAAGTACCGGCAGTCACGGTGCCGCCTTTCGGGTTGAATGCCGGCTTCAGCGACGCCAGGCCCTCGAGGGTGGTTTCCGGGCGAATGGTCTCGTCGAAATCAAAGACCTTCAGGAAACCATTCTCGTCATAGCCCTGCATCGGGATGATCTCGTCCTTGAACTTGCCTTCGACCGTCGCCTTGTGGGCGAGCTGGTGCGAACGCAGGCCGAACAGGTCCTGCTGCTCACGGCTGATGCCATGCATCTTGCCCAGCATCTCGGCAGTCAGGCCCATCATCCCGGAGGCCTTGGCAGCGTACAGCGACATGTGCGGGTTAGGGTCGACGCCATGCATCATGCTGACGTGGCCCATGTGCTCGACGCCGCCGACCACGAACACGTCACCGTTGCCGGTCATGATTGCCTGGGCGGCGGTGTGCAGCGCGCTCATCGACGAACCGCACAGGCGGCTGACGGTCTGGGCGGCCGAAGTGTGTGGAATCTGGGTCATCAGCGACGCCATGCGGGCGATGTTCCAGCCCTGCTCCAGGGTCTGGTTGACGCAGCCCCAGATCACGTCTTCGACTTCTTTCGGGTCGACCTTGCCGTTGCGTTCCAGCAGCTTGCTGATCAGGTGCGCGGACATGTCTTCGGCGCGGGTGTTGCGGTGCATGCCACCCTTGGAGCGGCCCATGGGGGTGCGACCGAAGTCGACAATCACCACGTCTCTTGGATTCAGGCTCATATCAAATCTCTCGCTCTAGCTCGTTGACCACTCAGTTGAAGAAGCGCTGGCCGTTCTTGGCCATTTCACGCAGCTTCGCGGTCGGGTGGTACAGCGGCCCCAGGTCGGCGTACTGGTCGGCCAGGGCAACGAATTCAGCCACACCGATCGAGTCGATGTAGCGCAGCGCACCACCCCGGAATGGAGGGAACCCAATGCCATAGACCAGGCCCATGTCAGCTTCAGCGGCGGTTTCGACGATGCCGTCTTCCAGGCAACGCACGGTTTCCAGGCACAGGGGCACCATCATCCAGTTGATGATGTCTTCGTCGGTCACTTCACGCTGCTCGAAGACGATCGGCTTGAGCACATCCAGCACGGTGGCATCGAAGACTTTCTTCGGCTTGCCGCGCTTGTCAGTCTCGTAGGCGTAGAAGCCCTTGCCGTTCTTCTGGCCCAGGCGGTTGGCCTCGTACAGGGCGTCGACGGCCGAGCGGCGCTCGTCCTTCATGCGGTCCGGGAAGCCTTCGGCCATCACGTCGCGGCCGTGGTGGCCGGTGTCGATGCCGACCACGTCCATCAGGTAGGCCGGGCCCATCGGCCAGCCGAACTTCTCCATGACCTTGTCGATGCGCACGAAGTCGACACCAGCGCTGACCAGCTTGGCGAAACCGCCGAAGTACGGGAACAGCACACGGTTGACCAGAAAGCCTGGGCAGTCGTTGACCACGATCGGGTTCTTGCCCATCTTCTTGGCGTAGGCCACGGTGGTGGCGACAGCCACTTCACTGGACTTCTCGCCACGGATCACTTCCACCAGCGGCATCATGTGCACAGGGTTGAAGAAGTGCATGCCGACGAAGTTTTCCGGGCGCTTGAGCGCCTTGGCCAGCAGGTTGATGGAAATGGTCGAGGTGTTGGACGCGAGGATCGCATCTTCTTTCACCTGGCCTTCCACTTCGGCCAGCACGGCCTGCTTGACCTTCGGGTTCTCGACCACGGCTTCGACGACGATGTCGACGTTGGCGAAGTCGCCATACGACAGGGTCGGGCGAATGGCGTTGAGCGCCTCGGCCATTTTCGCCGGGGTCAGGCGGCCTTTCTCGACACGGTTGCCGAGCAGCTTGGAGGCCTCGTTCAGGCCCAGCTGGATGGCTTCCTCGCGAATGTCCTTCATCAGGATCGGGGTGCCCTTGACCGCCGACTGGTAGGCGATGCCGCCCCCCATGATGCCGGCGCCGAGTACGGCAGCCTGCTTCACGTCGTGGGCGATCTCGTCATGCGCCTTGGCCTTGCGCTTGAGTTCCTGGTCATTCAGGAACAGGCCGATCAGGCTCTCGGCTACCGAGGTCTTGGCCAGCTTGGCAAAACCTGCGGCTTCGACTTCCAGAGCCTTGTCGCGACCGAAGTTGGCGGCCTTCTGGATGCTCTTGATGGCTTCGACCGGCGCCGGGTAGTTCGGGCCGGCCTGGCCAGCGACGAAGCCCTTGGCGGTCTCGAAGGCCATCATCTGCTCGATGGCGTTGAGCTTCAGCTTTTCCAGCTTGGGCTGGCGCTTGGCCTTGTAGTCCAGCTCGCCGCTGATGGCGCGCTTGATCAGGTCCAGGGCACCGGCCTGCAGCAGCTCAGGGGCTACCACGGCATCGACGGCGCCGACTTTCAGGGCGTCTTCGGCACGGTTTTCCTTGCCGGCGGCAATCCACTCGATGGCGTTGTCCGAGCCGATCAGGCGCGGCAGGCGCACGGTGCCGCCGAAGCCTGGGTAGATGCCCAGCTTGACTTCAGGCAGGCCGATCTTGGCGCTGGTGGACATGACCCGGTAGTCGGCTGCCAGGCACATTTCCAGGCCGCCACCCAGGGCGATGCCGTTGATGGCCGCCACGGTCGGCACTTCGAGGTCTTCGAAGGCATTGAAGATACGGTTGGCTTCCAGGTTGCCGGCAACCAGCTCGGCTTCGGGCAGCTTGAAATTGTCGACGAATTCGGTGATGTCGGCGCCGACGATGAACACATCCTTGCCACTGCTGACGATCACGCCTTTCACCGAGGCGTCGGCCTTGATGGCGTCGACAGCCTGGCGCAGCTCTTCCAGGGTCAGGCGATTGAACTTGTTGACGGACTCACCCTTGAGGTCGAACTTCAGTTCGACGATGCCGCTTTCAAGAGCCTTAACCGTGATGGCTTTACCTTCGTAAATCATCAACTGATCTCCACGATATGGAAGCTGAACTGTACACGCCGATCGCTGGTGGAAAAGCAGGCCTTGCCGCCCTTGCCCCAGGCACACCCGTCGGCGCGATAGTCGGGATTCTGTATGAGCGGTATGACATACAAACGCTCAATTCATACGCCCGTTTGATTTGGGTATGCACACATTCTCCGAAAAGATCGGCGTTGTCAAATGCTCCCGAACGGGGTGAAAACGCGACTTTCCAGTCATTTTGTATCGCCGGAGGGCAAAACATGATGACAGTGATCGCCGATCATTCATGTCAGCGATTGACCACCAGGAAACGGCCGGCGCTGCATTTTTTTCATGCAACCGGCCAGGGAATGGCTACACTGCGACTGGATTCAAGAATTTCCCGGCCTGCCTGGCCTTTTCTGCGCTGCAGAAACGACAAAGCGGCAACCTGGTAGCTACCGGGTTGCCGCTTTGTCGTTATGGACGATCAAGCGAGGGTGTCGAAGGCGTGGGCAATATCCTGCAATACAGATTCATCACCGCGCTCGCTCCAGTACAGGGCGATCATGCGCTTGTCGGCCTCGACCTTGTACACGGTCTCTGGCAAGCGCGCGAACACCTCGTTCAGGCGCGGCTCCTCGCACGCCTCCTTCCACTGGTTCCACCACACGCCGGGGCTGACCTGCCAGTAGCACCAGCTGTCCTCATGCCCCCGACGGCGGCCGCGATGGTACTGCGGGCACGGGCTGGGCGGCTCCGTTTGCATCCAGTGCGGCCATTGCTGAGGTGCCAACTGCATGGCCAGGCCCATGCGCCGCGCCTCCAGGCGCAGGTTCATCTGCTGCCCCTGCTTGCGCGACAGCCGCAACCAGGAAAGCGGACTGAGAATCAGCGCAAGGATTGACACCACCAGCCATACCGTCATATCTGTAGATTCCATAAAGCGTTGCAAATGAGCGGGTTACTCAGTATTCACGGATGACCTGCCGGAAAGCGACCATACTTCTACTATCGCGATTGTCAGGAGTTCAGCTCATGTCCTACGAACATCTTCTGGTCGCTGTCGACCTTACCGAAGAATGCGACCCGGTGATCAAGCGCGCCATGAAGCTCGCCGAACCCACTGGCGCCAAGGTCTCGCTGGTGCATATCGTCGAACCAATGGCCATGGCCTTTGGCGGCGATGTGCCGATGGACCTGTCGCAACTGCAACAGCAACAGTTCGACCAGGCCAAGGAGCGCATGGATCGCCTGTTCAACAAGTACCCCGACATCAACCGTGGCGATTCGCGCCTGACCTACGGCCAGCCGCGCCAGGAAATTCACCAACTGGCCAAGGAGCAGAAGTGCGATCTGATCGTAGTCGGCAGCCATGGCCGGCACGGCCTGGCATTGCTGCTGGGCTCCACTGCCAATGACGTGCTGCACGGGGCGCCGTGCGATGTGCTGGCGGTGCGGCTGCTAAAGAAAGAATGATTTAGCCTATATCGGCCTATTCGCGGGCAAGCCCGCGAATAGGCCTGTGAGGGCCAATCAGCCCTCCAGCTCAGCCCACCGCTCTACCAACGCATCCAGCTCACCCTGCAGCTTCTCGATCTTGGCCAGCACTGCCGAAGTCTCGGCAATTGGCCGCTGATAGAAGCCAGCAGCGTTCACCTCTTCCTGCGCCTGGGCCATGCGCTGCTCGACCTCGTCGATCTGCCCCGGCAGCATTTCCAGCTCGCGCTGCAGCTTGTAGCTGAGCTTCTTCTTCGAAGCATCCGCCACCGGCGCCGCTGGCGCAGGGGCTGCCACCTCCACGGGTTTCTCGACCACGGCACTGTTGAGCTCGGACTTGCCACCCTTGCTCTCGGTCACGCCCAGCAGCTTCGCCGAACCACCCTGGCGGATCCAGTCCTCATAGCCACCGACGTACTCGCGCACCTTGCCCTCACCTTCGAACACCAGTGTGCTGGTGACGACGTTGTCGAGGAAGGCCCGGTCGTGGCTGACCATCAGCACGGTACCTTTGTAGTTGGACAGCACCTCTTCGAGCAGCTCGAGGGTTTCCACATCCAGGTCGTTGGTCGGTTCGTCGAGCACCAGCAGGTTGGCCGGCTTGCTGAACAGCTTGGCCAGCAGCAGGCGCGCACGCTCGCCCCCAGACAGCGCCTTTACCGGCGTGCGCGCACGCTGCGGGCTGAACAGGAAATCACCAAGGTAGCTCAGCACATGGCGGTTCTGGCCATCGATTTCGATGAAGTCACGGCCTTCGGCGAGGTTGTCGATGACGGTCTTTTCCAGGTCGAGCTGGTGACGCATCTGGTCGAAGTAGGCCACTTCCAGCTTGGTACCGCGTTCGACCTTGCCTGCCGTGGGCTCCAGGTCACCGAGCATCATCTTGAGCAGGGTAGTCTTGCCGGTGCCGTTGGCACCCAGCAGGCCGATACGGTCCTGGCGCTGCAGGACCATGGAGAAGTCCTTCACCAGCAGCGGGCCATCGGCGTGATGGAAGCTGACGTTCTCCAGCACCATCACCTGCTTGCCGGACTTGTCCGCTGCCTCGATCTGGATGTTCGCCTTGCCCTGGCGCTCGCGGCGTTCGCCACGCTCCACGCGCAGGGCCTTGAGTGCACGCACGCGGCCTTCGTTACGGGTACGACGGGCCTTGATGCCCTGGCGGATCCACACCTCTTCCTGGGCCAGGCGCTTGTCGAACAAGGCGTTGGCAGTCTCTTCGGCGGCCAGCGCGGCCTCCTTGTGCACCAGGAAGCTGGCGTAGTCGCCGTTCCAGTCGATCAGGCCGCCGCGGTCAAGCTCAAGGATGCGCGTGGCGAGGTTCTGCAGGAAGGAACGGTCGTGGGTGATGAACAGCACGGCGCCGTTGAAGCCGCGCAGGGCCTCTTCGAGCCAGGCGATGGCACCGATGTCCAGGTGGTTGGTCGGCTCGTCGAGCAGCAGCAGATCAGGTTCCGACACCAGGGCCTGGGCCAGCAGCACGCGGCGGCGCCAGCCACCGGAAAGCTCGGCCAGGGTCTTGTCGGCAGGCAGCTGCAAGCGGCTCAGGGTGCTTTCCACCACCTGCTGCAGACGCCAGCCATCGCGGGCCTCCAGCTCGTGCTGGACGTGCATGAGCTTTTCCAGATCTTCGTCGCCCTGGATGTTCTGGCTCAGGTGATGGAACTCGGCCAGCAACTCGCCGACACCATCCAGGCCAGCAGCGACCACGTCGAACACCGTGCGCTCGTCGGCGACCGGCAGCTCCTGCGGCAACTCACCGATCTTCAGGCCAGGGGCGCGCCAGATCTCGCCGTCGTCGCCCTTCTGCTCGCCCTTGACCAGGCGCAGCATGCTCGACTTGCCGGTACCGTTGCGGCCGATGATGCACACCCGCTCGCCACGGGCGATCTGCCAGGACACTTTGTCCAGCAGCGGCATCGCGCCGAATGCGAGGGACACATCGCTGAATTTGAGCAGGGTCATGTTCGTCTCCAGAAAGCGGGCGCGCATTCTACCTGACTTGGCCCTTTCCGGCATTAAGTTGACTACCACACAGAGGCTTGGCGACGCCCGGTCGGTGTTAACGCCTGGTTACAAGCACAGCGCTATCACCCGCCGCCGGCAAACGGCTAAGCTAAGGCAATCAGATTTCAACAGTGCTGGCTTCGCCGTCACTTCCCCATGGTTCAACTGCCCGGACGTATCATGCGCAGCCGCCTGTTACAGATTGCTTCCTGCCTGCTGCTTACCGCCGCCACCGCCAGTGCGGCGCAGGCCATCGACCTTACCCAGCAACGCCAGTACTACGACGAGGCCAAGCGTGCGCTGGCCAAGGGCGACAAAGGCCCTTACCTGCGCTACAGCCAGGCTCTGCGCGACTACCCGCTCACGCCGTACCTTGCATACGACGAACTCACCGCGCGCCTGAAGAGCGCCAGCAACGAGGAAATCGAAGGTTTCCTGGCCAAGCATGGCGACCTGCCCCAGGCCAACTGGATGAAATTGCGCTGGCTGCGCTGGCTGGCCGAACGTGGCGAGTGGAACACCTTCGTCAAGTACTACGACCCCAAGCTCAACTTCACCGAACTGGACTGCCTCAATGGCCAGTACCAGTTGAGCCACGGCCAGCGTGCCGAGGGCTTCGCCAGCGCCGAAAAACTGTGGAACGTCGGCAAGTCGCAGCCGGCTGCCTGCGACACCCTGTTCGGCATGTGGGCCGCAGAGGGCCAACTGACCGAGGCCAAGCGCTGGAACCGCGCCAAGCTCGCGGCCCAGGCGCGCAATTACGCGCTGGCCAACAACATGGTGCAGGGCCTGACCACACTGGGGCCACAGGGCCGCTTGCTGATCGACGTGGCGCAAAAGCCCGAACTGCTCAACCAGCCCTCGCGCTTTACCCCGGCAAACGAGGCCATGTCTGATGTGGTCAGCCTTGGCCTGCGCCGGCTGGCCAGGCAGGATCCCGATCGGGCCATGGAGATGCTCGACGACTACGCCCAACGCATGCACTTCTCGCGCGACGAGAAGGTCGCCATCGCCCGCGAGATCGGCCTGACCCTGGCACGCCGTTACGACCCGCGTGCCCTTGACCTGATGACCCGTTACGACCCCGAGCTGCGCGACAACACGGTCAGCGAATGGCGCCTGCGCCTGTTGCTGCGCCTGGGCCGCTGGGAAGACGCCTACGAGCTGACCAAACGCCTGCCACAGGACCTGGCCAGCAGCAACCGCTGGAAATACTGGCAAGCCCGCAGCCTGGAACTGGCCCAGCCGAACAACCCGCAGGTGCCGTTGCTGTACAAGAACGTGGCACGCGAGCGTGACTTCTACGGTTTCCTCGCGGCTGACCGGGCAAAAACGCCTTACCAGCTGAACAACAAGCCACTGTTGCTGAGCCCGCAACTGGTCAACAAGGTGCGCAATACCCCGGGCATCCAGCGCGCCCTGGAGTTTCACGCCCGCGGCCAGGTTGTTGAAGGTCGCCGCGAGTGGTACCACGTAAGTCGTCACTTCACCCGTGACGAGATGGTCGCCCAGGCACGCCTGGCCTACGACATGCATTGGTACTTCCCGGCCATCCGCACCATCAGCCAGGCGCAATACTGGGACGACCTGGATATCCGCTTCCCGATGGCCTACCGCGACACCCTGGTGCGTGAGGCCAAGGTGCGTGGGCTGCATTCGAGCTGGGTGTTTGCCATCACCCGGCAGGAAAGCGCCTTCATGGAGGATGCCCGTTCCAGCGTTGGTGCCAGCGGCCTGATGCAGGTAATGCCCGCCACCGCCAAGGAGACCGCACGCAAGTTCAGCATCCCACTGGCATCGCCGCAGCAGATGTTCAACCCGGAGAAGAACATTCAGGTCGGTGCGGCCTACCTGAGCCAGGTGCACGGCCAGTTCAATGGCAACCGGGTGCTGGCATCTGCGGCCTACAACGCCGGCCCGGGGCGCGTGCGGCAGTGGCTCAAAGGCGCCAAGCACCTGAGCTTCGACGTGTGGGTGGAATCGATTCCGTTCGACGAGACGCGCCAGTATGTGCAGAACGTGCTGTCGTATTCGGTGATCTACGGGCAAAAGCTCAATGTGCCGCAGCCTCTGGTGGACTGGCATGAGCGGTACTTCGATGACATGTGATTTCCGCTGAGGCCAAACTGGCCTCTTCGCGGGTAAACCCGCTCCCACAGGTACTGCATAGGTTCTCAACGCTATGGAGTACCTGTGGGAGCGGGTTTACCCGCGAAGGGGCCGGTACAGGTTATTCCAGCACTTCGACTTCCATCCCGACCTCAAGCCAACCCGTGCCATCCACGGCCAGGTTCTGCCCGAACAGAATATCCCCCTCCCGCTCGCGGAAGGTTTTAAGGGTCGTCAACGGCTCGCGGTCGACACTGCGCTCCCCGGTCGCCGGGTCGAGCGTGGTGAAAATGCACCTCACACTCGGCTTGAGCACACGAAATTCCAGCTCACCAATGCGAATCCGCTTCCAGCCATCCTCGGCAAACGGCAGAGCCCCTTGCACCACCAGGTTCGGTCGAAAGCGCAGCATTTCCATGGGCCGGCCGACCCTGCGGCTCAAATCATCCAGTGAGCCCTGACCGATCAGCAACAACGGAAAGCCATCCGGGAAAGCGGCACGGTCACTGTTCAGGCCATAACCATTGGGCAGGTATCGCGCCCGCTGCTCCGGGCAATGCACAAGGCGCACCGCCTTGCCGAGCCACTGCGACAACCAGGCGGCAACCTCGTCGCCGGCGTCCGGCACGCGCAAGGTATCGCGCCAGACGGTTACGCCGCGCAGCGCATCGTCAGCGCCCGGCACCGCCACGCGCAACGGGGTTTGCCCAGGCAGCTCCAGCAGCAACTCGCCAGCCTCGCCTTCACTGGCCTTCAACTGGCCCAGCTGTGGCCAGGCCCGCTGAGTGAGGAAGCGTCCGTTCTCTTCCTCGACCACCATCCAGCGCCGATCGCCCTGCAACCCTAGAAGGCCCACCGGCGAGCCCTGCAGGCATTGCGCCTGCCCCGACTTCACCGGGTACCGATACAACTCACTGAGAAACATCCCTGCCCGCCTCGTGCCTTGTCAAAAGCCAAGCTTATACCTGGCCGGCGGCGCGATCACGCGTTGCTGGTATCCAGCAGCAGGCGCTGCTTGACCACATCGACCAGGCGATCGGGCTGGAACTTGGAGAGGAAGTTGTCGCAACCGACCTTCTTCACCATCGATTCGTTGAAGCTGCCCGACAAGGAAGTGTGCAGCACCACGTAAAGCTTGCGCAGTCGCGCATCGCTGCGAATCTCGGTGGTCAACCGATAGCCGTCCATTTCTGGCATTTCCGCATCGGTGAAGACCATCAGTAATTTCTCGCAAACATCCTCGCCCGCATCGGCCCAGCCCTTGAGCAGGCGCAAGGCCTTCAGACCATCACTGGCCACATGCAGCTTCACCCCAAGTTGCGACAGGGTATCGCGCAGCTGTGCCAGGGCCACGCTGGAGTCGTCCACCAGCAGCACCTCACGGCCACGCGCACGCGCCAGCACCGGGTCGGCAAGCTTGTCGCCGGAGACCCGGGCGTTGTACGGCACGATTTCGGCCAGCACCTTCTCCACATCGATCACTTCGACCAGCTTGTCATCCACTTTAGTGATGGCGGTCAGGTAATGCTGGCGCCCGGCACTGGAGGGCGGCGGCATGATGGCTTCCCAGTTCATGTTGACGATGCGATCGACGCCACCGACCAGAAACGCCTGCACCGAGCGGTTGTACTCGGTGACGATGATGGTGCTGTCCGGCCCCGGCTGCAGCGGGCGCATGCCGATTGCCTGGGACAGGTCGATCACCGGCAGGGTTTGCCCACGCAGGTTGACCACGCCACAGACGAACGCATGGCGCTGCGGCATCAGGGTCAGCTTGGGCAGTTGCAGCACTTCCTGCACCTTGAATACGTTGATCGCAAATAGCTGGCGGCCAGCCAGGCGGAACATCAGGATTTCCAGACGGTTCTCACCCACCAGTTGCGTGCGTTGGTCTACCGTGTCGAGAATGCCAGCCATTGGAAAACCCCCAGGGTTGTGTCGAAAAATAGGTAATGATCCGTCCTATATCGGCCCTTTGCTGCGCATCTTGACCCTCGTGCAAAAATGCCCTGCAGGGCAATTGATATCACATTAGCATCATGCTTTACTGCGACACGCCTAGCTTGGATCCACTCTGGGGCAACCTGTCGCACCCTAGGCCCCCTCAGGGAAACCCCTAGGAGCAATCAGGTGCAACCTGATGTTCGCGATATCCTTTAGCCATTAATGTGACGCCATTCTCACTGCATGAATGGAGTCAGGCTTTTGCTAGCGATCGACATGGCGTGGCCATCCCCTACTCCAGCCCAACGCGCCGGAGTGCCATGATGGACAGCAGCGTCTCTAAAATCGACACCCTGCAGGACTTCCTGCTGGATGCCCAGGTCTTGCTGACCCAGTCCCAGGAATGCCTGCAGCATCTGGAACTGATCGCCAATGATCCGGACGCCTGCCATTGCCTGAACAAAGCCCTCGAAACCCTGGCCCGACGCGCCAGCGGCCTGGGCCTGCTTGAAGTTGCCCACTATGCAAGTGTCCTCCACCAGTTGATCACGCCGGCGTGCCAGCGGCAGCACCTGGGCAGCGAAGCCTTGGCCACGCTCAATGCCTGCCTGACCCTGCTGGCCTGGCAACTGGAGCTGATCGACGTGCACACTGGCCGCCTCGCCCTCGACACCTGCGAGCAGGTGACGCTACTGGGCGAACTGGCAGCCACTTTGGATCAGCCATTGCCGCAAACGTGTGCGTCTTGCAACGACAGCGGCAACACTTGCATGCACCCGCATTCTACGGCGCCAGCCAGGCCTCCAGTCAGCCGCCCCGCTCAGCGCCATTGACCGGCTCGGTTCAAGGCAACCAAGCACACGATCCAAGCCGCAAAAAGACCGAACTAGTGGAGTACTGCACTATTTCGACCCCTTGCACTTGAGCGGTCTCTTGCAAGTTGAACTCGCGGCGGCCATCACCCGGCCCAGTAATGGCATTTTGACACCCTCCAACTCTGCCGAGCCCCCTCTACCGAGCCCGGAAATGCTGATGTTTCGAAGCATTGCCCAGCCGCGACCAACTCGAACCGAAGTGTTAATATGCGCGCAAACAAATGCCGGCCGGCCCTCTATCTGTCGCTTGAAACCGCGCTCGTCATTTGTTGCCAGCACGAGGCCAGAGCCTCTGCCAAGCCCTGTGCACGGCCCCCATCAGCAAGACTTCAGTGGCTTCTCAATCCTATGTTCCCACGCTTGAAGATATCTCTGCGCCGCCGTTCACGCGCCACCTTGCTGCGCTGGGCGACGGCACTGCTGTGCGTGGTATCCCTGCTTGCCAACCTGGTCATTTTCGCAGGCGGGGATGGCATGCCAGCGAGCCTGTTGCTGTTACAACTGGTGGCCACGCTTGGCGTCTGCTGGCACCTCAGCAACGGTGCCAAGTCGATCAGCCTGCGCCCGGCGGAGCTGGCCGGGCGTATGCTCAAGGTCCAGGAAAGCGAGCGCCAGCACCTGAGCCGTGAACTGCATGACGACATCGGTCAGCTGCTCACCGCCGCCAAGATGCAACTGGAATGGCTGCAGCGCCGGGTACCGGGCGACTTGCAGGAACACTGTGGCAGCTTGCGCAGCACCCTCGAAGACACCCTGAGCAAAGTGCGCGACGTTTCCGCCATCCTCAACCCACGGCAGCTGGCCAGCCTGGGCCTGGAAGCCAGCCTGCGGGCACACCTGGTGCGCACCCTGGCAAACACCGACGTGCACTGGAGCCTGGAATGCCATCAGCGCCTGGGTGGCATTACCGAGGAAGTTGCCATGGCGGCGTTTCGCATCACCCAGGAGGCGGTCACCAACATGCTGCGCCATGCCCGCGCACGCAACCTGACCATCCGCCTGCAGCGCAGCGCAGCAGGGCTTGCCCTGACGATCCAGGATGACGGCCAGGGCTTCTTCCCCGCCGCCAACCCTGCCGAAGCCGGCCAGCGCGGCATGGCTGGCATGCAGGAACGCGCCACTGCCCTCAACGGCAGCCTGGCGGTCACCAGCCAACTCGGCCTGGGCACGACGATCGACGTACTGTTCCCTTGGCCACCCCGTACCCATGAACGCGCCAGGACTACCGCTTCCTCATGACCTGTAGATTGCTGCTGGTGGATGACCACTCGCTGATCCGTGCCGGGGTCCGCGCCCTGGTATCCGATATCCCTGGTTATACCGTGATCGGCGAGGCCGATGACGGCGGCCAGTTGCTCGAGCAGGTTCGCCAACTGGCACCGGACATCGTCCTGCTGGACATCTCCATGCGCTCGACCAGCGGCCTCGATGCCCTTACTCAGTTGCGCGCCACAGGCAACACCTGCAGGGTGCTGATCCTGTCCATGCACACCGACCCGGACCTGATCATGCGGGCTCTGGAAAATGGCGCCCATGGCTACCTGCTCAAGGATGCGACGGCAACCGAACTGGAGCAGGCCCTGGCCGCGCTGCGCAATGGCGAGCGCTACCTCAGCCCGGCCATCGCCCATACCGTGATCAACCAGGCACTGATGCGCGCACAGCAGGGCAAACAGCCTGGCGTCGACCGCCACAACCTCACCGCACGGCAACTGGAGATCCTGCGCCTGATCGTGCGCGGCAAGTCCACCCGCGAAATCGCCGCTGGCCTGGGGCTGTCGATCAAGACCGTGGAGACCCACCGTTCGCAGATCATGAAGCGCCTGCAGATCTACGACGTGGCCGGCCTGGTGCTGTTCGCCATGCGCGAGAAAATCATCAGCCTGGACGACTGATCAGCGGCGAATTCAGCGGCAGGTGCAGGTTCAGTGCCGCGGGTACTGCGGCAAAGCGCAGGCTGTCAGCCTGCAGGGGCTCGCCATCGAGGTTGATGTCCAACCCCTGCGAACACGTGATCTCGACCCACGGCAAACGTGCCCGCACGAACAACCCCTCACCCGCCAGCAAATCACGCAGCGCGCCGACCATTTCCTGGGGCGCCGGCAGGATGGCGATATCGAGCAGGCCATCATCGACTTGCGCATCCGGGCACAGCACTTGCCCGCCTCCAGCCTGGCGACCGTTGCCGATCCCCAGCGCCAGCAGGTCACCCTGCCAGTCAAAGCCCGGCCCCGACAGCTCGACCGAAGCGGCCTGCAGCTCGCTGAAGCGCGAAAGCCCAGTGAACAGGTAGGCTGCAGCGCCGAGCATTTTCTTCAGGTCTTCAGACGTGCTGGCGGTAACCTGGCTGCCGAAACCGCCGGTAGCCATGTTCAGGAACAATTGGTCGCCCACCTGGCCCAGGTCAATCGGCCGTGGCGGTAGCTCCAGCAATGCCAGTGCCTCGGCAGGCTCCAGTGAAATACCGGCAGCCCTGGCGAAATCATTGGCCGTTCCCAGCGGCAGCAACGCCAGGCTGGCTTCGCTGCGAGCCTGCCCCATGGCTTCGGCGACATCACGCAAGGTGCCGTCACCGCCACCCGCGATCACGTGGCCATAGCCTGCCGCCAGCGCTTCACCAACCAGCCGCCGGGCATCGCCGCCCTCCCAGGTCACCCGCACATCCAGCGTCCAGCCACGCTCGCGCATGGCGCTCACGGCCTGGCGCACCGCTTCGTTCATGGCCTGTTTGCCATGCAGGATCAAGATTGCCTTGCGCTTTGGCATCGTGCGTCTCCGTAGGGGTCGTACCGTCCAGATCTCGACCACAAACATCGCTGGAATGCTGCATTACGCAGGCAAATCCGCTGTGGATTGCGCGCGAACCCTAAGCATGGTCGAACAAAAAACAGCCAGATTCACATAAATATCATTGAAAGCTTTTCTCATCAGGCGCATCATCGACAAATATTTGGCCTTCATGGACGAAGCTGTAGTGAAAAGTCGGTTTTTTGACTTTTCCGCCAAAACCGTGACAGGTCGCGAAGTTCCCCTTCACTGCGCTGTAACCAGCGCCTAGAGTCGAGGCTGTGAAATGAGCGTTCTGATCCCCTGCATCATCGCTGGCGGTGCCGGCACCCGCCTGTGGCCGGTTTCTCGCGAAGCCATGCCCAAACCCTTCATGCGCCTGCCCGATGGCCAGAGCCTGCTGCAGAAAACCTTCGCCCGCGCTGCGGCGCTACCGGGTGTCGAACGGGTACTGACAGTGACCAACCGGGAAGTGTTCTTCCGCACCCAGGACGAGTACCGCCAGGTCAACCCCGACAACCTCGCCCTTGACTACCTGCTGGAAACCAACGGTCGCAATACCGCCCCCGCCATCGCCGCAGCCGCACTGCACTGTGCCAGCCATTACGGCCACGACAGCGTGCTGCTGGTGTTGCCGGCCGATCACCTGATCCAGGACACCGAGGCCTTCGCCAGTGCCGTCGAGCAGGCTCGGCAACTGGCCAACGATGGCTGGCTTGCCACCTTCGGCCTGCTGCCCAGCCGCGCCGAAACCGGCTTCGGCTACATCGAGCAAGGCCAGGCCATCGGCAAGCATGCGCATCAGGTGAGCTGCTTCGTGGAGAAACCCGATGCCCTCACTGCCCGCGACTACCTCGAAGGCGGCCGCCACCTGTGGAATGCCGGCATGTTCTGCCTGCGCGTGGGCACCGTGCTCGCCGAGCTGCAGGCGCATGCACCAGAACTGCTCGCCTGCGTGACCTGCTGCCTGGAGCAGAGCGCGACCAAGGAAGGCGACAAGGCGCTGCAGGTGGAGCTGGACCCGGACAGTTTTGCCCTGGCCGAGGACATCTCCATCGACTACGCCCTGATGGAACGTTCCGACAAGGTTGCCGTGGTGCCCTGCGAGCTGGGCTGGAGCGACATCGGCAGCTGGGAGGCGGTACGCGAACTGCGCCACACCGACGATGACGGCAACCACTGCAACGGTGAAGCCGTGCTGCACGACGTGACCAACTGCTACATCGACTCGCCAAAGCGCCTGGTCGGAGCCGTCGGCCTGGACAACCTGATCGTCATCGACACCCCTGACGCCTTGCTGATCGCCGACGCCGCGCGCAGCCAGGAGGTCAAGGTGATTGCCCAGCAGCTCAAGCTTCAGGGCCATGAAGCCTACCGCCTGCACCGCACCGTCACTCGCCCCTGGGGCATGTACACCGTGCTCGAGGAAGGCCCGCGCTTCAAGATCAAGCGGATCATGGTACGCCCTGGCGAATCGCTGTCGCTGCAGATGCACCACCACCGCAGCGAGCACTGGATCATCGTCAGCGGCATGGCCTGCGTGACCAACGGCGAAGAGGAATTTTTGCTCGACACCAACGAGTCGACCTTCATCAAACCCGGCCGCACTCACCGCCTGACCAACCCAGGCGTAATCGATCTGGTGATGATCGAAGTACAAAGTGGCGAGTACCTGGGCGAAGACGACATCGTGCGCTTTACTGATATTTATGGACGCGTCCCGGCGGCAGCCATCGGCTGAGGGCTGGCGGACGCGTTTTTTGTCCGCAGCCTTTCAGTGAGGTTTCCGGTTCATGCGCATTCTCTGGACACTGCCCTACCTGCCCTGGCCCACCACCAGTGGCAGCAAGACCCGGCAATACCACCTGCTGCGCGCCCTCGCGCAGCAGGGCCACCGGATCACCTTGCTGGTGCAGTCGAAGATACCCTTGTGCGATGCCGCCCGCGAAGCCCTCGAACCCTTGCTCGAACGCCTGATCGTGCTACCCCGGCGCCCGCTGCACAGCCCGCTCAACCTGCTCGCCTCGCCGATCATCGACTACCCGATGCGGGCCATCATCAATGGCCTCGCTCCCGGCTTGCGGCACCAGTTCGAACAGTTGCTGGACGAAGCCTGGGACGTTATCCAGATAGAGCACAGCTATAGCTTCCAGCCTTTCGAAAAAGCGCTGCAAGCACGCCAACTGCCCTACATGCTCAGCGAACATAACCTGGAATCGGTGACCGGTGCCGCCTGTCATGACCGCCTGCCGCTGTGGTTGCGCCCGCTCAACGCTTTCGACCGTTGGCGTTATCGCCGTTGGGAGCAGCGCGTGCTGCGCCAGCCCAGCGAAGTGGTGGCCGTGAGCCCGCATGATGCCGAGCTGATCAGCCAGGTCAGCGGCCGTCCGGTCAACGTAGTGGTCAATGGCGTCGATTGCGACTACTACCAGAACGTCAGCCCGGCCCTTCACAGCCAGCGCCTGCTGTTCGTCGGCAACTTCGAGTACGCCGCCAATGTCGAGGCCATCGAATGGGCCCTGGAAGAGATCCTGCCCCAGGTGTGGATGAGCAACCCGGCGGTACGCCTGGCCATCGCCGGGCATGCCTTGCCGACCAGCTGGAAATTGCACTGGAACGACCCGCGTATCGAATGGGTTGGTTATCGCCCTGACCTGCGCGAACTGCAACGCCGGTCCGCGCTGTTCTTCGCACCCTTGCGCTATGCCGGTGGCTCCAAGGTGAAGATCCTCGAAGCCATGGCCGCCGGGTTGCCGGTGATCAGCACTGGCAAAGGCGTATCAGGCCTGGCCGCCAACAACGGCGAACATTACCTGGGCAGTGATGACGCCGACCAGTTGGCGCTGCTGGTCACGCAACTGCTCAACCAGCCGTGGCGCATGTGCCAGCTGAGCGAGGCCGGCCGCCAGTTTGCCCGCAATCGCCACGACTGGAGCGTGGCCGCCCAGCAGCTGGAGATGGTACACATGCGCCTCGCCCAGTCGGCACCGGCCGACGCCACGCATGGCGGAGGCGCCTGGCTTGGGCGCTCAGCCGAGTAGTTCGCTCAGCGGTATGAAGGGCACGCTGTCACCCGGTTTCGGCGTACTGCCTTCGCGCACCTCCACCAGCCCCTCGGCCCAGGCGGCGCTGCGCAGCACGCCGGAGCTCTGGTTCTTGTAGATGCGCACCTGGCCATTGTCGATACGCGCGCGCAGGTACTCGCGGCGGGTGCCGGCCTTGGTCCATTCGAACCCGGCAGGAACGTCGAAACGTAATGGCGTGACATCGGCCACGCCCTGGCGGCGCAGCAGGTAAGGTCGGGTCAGAAGGCCGAACGTGACCAGGGTCGATGCCGGGTTGCCGGGCAGGCCGATCACCGGCACGCCGCGATAATGCCCAAATGTCAGCGGCTTGCCAGGCTTGATGGCCAGCTTCCACAAGGCCAGCTCGCCCGCTTCGCGCAGTGCGGCGCCAAGGTAGTCGGCCTCGCCTACGGAAACACCACCGGTGGACAGGATCAGGTCGACATCACCCAGGCCGCCCAGGCATTCACGGGTACGTTGCAGGTCATCGGGGAGAATGCCCATGTCGCGTACTTCGCAACCCAACCGTTGCAGCCAGCTGACCAGCAGGCGCCGGTTGCTGTTGTAGATTTGCCCCGGGCCCAGTGGCAGGCCGGGCTCGACCAGCTCATCACCGGTGGACAGCACCGCCACGCGCACCCGCCGCACCACCTGTAACTGCGCATGCCCGAGGGTCGCCGCCAGGCCCAACTCGATGGGCCCCAGCCGCGTACCAGCGACCATCACCTGCTCGCCCTTGCGGGTTTCCTGGCCCTGCGGGCGAACGTTCTGATCACGCGTCAGCGCTTCGAGGAAGCGTACCCGGCCATCTTCCAGCACCTCGGTGTTTTCCTGCATCTCGACGCAGTCGGCACCCGCCGGCATCGGCGCACCCGTGAAGATCCGTGCACAAGTGCCGGGCTGCAGGGGCTCGGGAGCATGCCCGGCGAAAATCCGCTGGCTGACAGGCAAAGGCTCGCCCTGTAGATCGGCCAGGCGCACGGCATAACCGTCCATGGCGCTGTTTGGCCACGGCGGCAGGTCGAGCGTGGCCACCAGCTCAGTGGCCAGCACGCGGCCTTCGGCTTCGGCCAGCGAGACGCTCTCGGTTTCCTTGATCGGCGCGGCTTCGGCCAGTGCCAGCAGGCGTTCCAGGGCTTCTTCCACCGGCATCAGTGGCCGGTTAGCCGGCGCCTCAGCCACGGCTGTCACAGGCCGCTGCCTGCTTCAGGTGAGCGACGAAATTGCACGGCCGATGGCGGGCGTCCAGCTGTTCGGCGAGGATGCCGTCCCAACCGGTGCGCACGGCATTGGTCGAGCCCGGCAGGCAGCACACCAGGGTGCCATTGGCCAGGCCGGCCAAGGCGCGCGACTGTACGGTGGAGGTGCCGATATCGGCCACGGAAATCTGCCGGAACAGTTCGCCGAAGCCCTCGACCTGCTTGTCCAGCAGGCAGGCGACAGCCTCCGGCGTGCTGTCACGGCCGGTAAAGCCGGTACCACCGGTGATCAGCACGACCTGCACGCTGTCATCGGCGATCCAGGTGGCGACCTGGGCGCGGATCTTGTACAGGTCGTCCTTGAGCAGCACGCGCGCGGCCAGTTTGTGGCCAGCGTCGGTGAGTCGGTCGACGAAGGTCTGGCCGGAAGTATCGGTTTCGAAGGTGCGGGTGTCGCTGACCGTGAGCACGGCAATGTTCAGCGCCACGAAGGGGGTATCTGCCTTGGCTTTCATGGGTGTCCGTCACAGGGATAAGGGGATGGCCGCTGTTATATCACAGCCGGCCCGGGCGACAGTGCAAGCAGGCACAGGTCAATACGCCGGGCTTGCGACTATGCTGGAATGAAAAGGAACTTGCGTGGACGCCCCGCGTCATAAAGAAAACTTGCACCATTGCACTGGAGAAAGACGATGATTCAACGGACCCTTCCCGCCTTCCTGCTCGCCTTGGGCCTTGGCGCCCTTGCCGGCTGTGCATCACCGACCGTGATCACCCTGAACGACGGCCGCGAAATCCAGGCAGTGGACACCCCATCCTTTGACGAGGACTCCGGTTTCTACGAATTCGAACAGCTCGACGGCAAGCGCACACGCCTGAACAAGGACCAGATCCGCACCGTCAAAGAGCTCTGATCTCGCTGTTTTTTTGGCATAAGCCCTTTAAACAACAAGGGCTTGCACCCGAAAAATCTATGCAGTAGGATTTTGTTCATCGGAGTGTAGCGCAGCCAGGTAGCGCGTCTCGTTCGGGACGAGAAGGCCGCAGGTTCGAATCCTGTCTCTCCGACCAGAGTCCAGTTCAAAAAGCCCGCCTTGTGCGGGCTTTTTGTTGTGTTCTGGAAAGTGCACGGGCAAATCAGTCGACCGCTGTCACCTGCTCAGCCTGCACCGGCACATGGAGCAACTGCAGGCGCGAACTGCTCCACTCACGGGTGCGGTTGGTCAATTCGATGTCGTTGTTCAGCTTCTGCCCGTAGCTCGGCACGATTTCCTTCAGACGCGCTTGCCACTCTGGCGTCTTGACGCGGTCCTTGAAGGTCTTTTCCAGCACGGTCAGCATGATCGGCGCGGCCGTCGAGGCGCCCGGCGAAGCCCCCAGCAGCGCGGCGATGCTGCCATCCTGCGCAGCCACCACCTCGGTACCGAATTGCAGGATGCCACCGAGTACCGGGTCTTTCTTGATCACCTGCACGCGCTGGCCAGCCTGCAGCAGCTTCCAGTCCTCGTTCCTGGCGTTGGGGAAATATTCGCGCAGGGCGTGCATGCGGTCGTCGAAACTGAGCATCAGCTGGCCCATCAGGTAAGTGCTGAGGTCGAGGTTGTCGACCCCGGCATTCACCATCGGCAGGATGTTGTGGCTGGTCAGCGAGGCGAACATGTCCAGCAACGAACCGTGCTTGAGGTACTTGGTGGAGAAAGTCGCGAACGGGCCGAACAGCAACACTTCACGGCCATCGATCACGCGGGTGTCCAGGTGCGGTACCGACATCGGTGGCGCACCGACCGAAGCCTTGCCATACAGCTTGGCCTTGTGGCGGGCGACGATGTCCGGGTTATCGGTCATCAGGAACTGGCCACCGACCGGGAAGCCCGCATAACCGTCCGCCTCAGGTATGCCCGACTTCTGCAGCAGCTTCAGCGCGCCGCCACCGGCCCCGATGAACACGAACCGGGCATTGACGCTGGCCTCCTTGCCACCTTGGGCAAGGTCAGCCACTACCACCTTCCAGCTGCCATCGGCGTTACGCACGATGTCGCGCACCTCATGGCTCAGGTGCAGCTTGACGTTGGGGTTGCGGGTCATCGAGGCAAACAGCTGGCGGGTGATCTCGCCGAAGTTCACGTCGGTACCGATGGCCATGCGTGTGGCGGCTACTTTCTGCTGCGGGTCACGGCCCTCCATCACCAGTGGCACCCACTTGCGGATCTGCTCGTGGTCTTCACTGATCTCCATGCCGCGGAACAGTGAACTGTGCTGCAGGGCCGCAACGCGCTTGTGCAGGAAGGCGATGTTTTCGTCCCCCCAGACGAAGCTCATGTGTGGCACGTTGTTGATGAACGATTTGGGGTTGTTGAGCACGCCCTGTTCGACCTGGTAAGCCCAGAACTGCTTGGAAATCTCGAACTGCTCATTGACCCCGACGGCCTTGCTGATGTCGATGCTGCCGTCCTTGCCTTCGCTGGTGTAGTTCAGCTCGCAGAACGCCGAGTGGCCGGTACCGGCATTGTTCCAGGCATTGGAGCTTTCTTCGGCAACCTGGTCCATGCGCTCGTAGACGCCGACCTTCCAGTTCGGCTCCAGCTCGGTGAGGTAAGTCCCCAAGCTCGCACTCATGATGCCGCCGCCGATCAGCAGCACATCGACGGTGGTTTCAGGCGCTTCGGGCTTGGAGCAGCCGATGACGCCCAGGCAGAGGAACGTCAGCAGAAATTTCTTCATTGATGTTGTCCAGTTGTTATATACACGCGCGCCGCACAGAGCAGGGAGCGTGCCAACTGGGTTTGAGCCAATGAATACGGGTGTGGCAGCGCGTCGCATGGCGACATTCCGCCACAGCGGGGTCGGTTTTATCCTGGCAGATGGCGGATTTCCCCCCTGGGGGCCTCTTCGCGACACGAGGCCGCTCCTGCAAGTCTATGGCCCCCCTGTGAGCAGCCTTGCCGGGGCGCCGGAGCGGTCGGAAAGGGCCGCTGCGCGGGCCCGGCTATGCATCAGGCGGTAAGGCGCGAAGTGACCTCACCCAACTGCCCCGACAGCCCATGCAGGCGCTGCCCCGCCTGCTCGGTATGCTGCACCGCCTGCTGGTTGGCTGTGGCAATCCGGGTGATTTCGATAAGGTTGCGCGAAATGTCCTCGGCCACGCTGGTCTGCTCTTCGGCCGCCGTGGCGATCTGCCGGTTCATGTCGCGGATCGCTTCAACTGCCAACGTGATGCGCTGCAGCATCTGCCCGGCCTGCTGCACCTGCTCGGCGCCCTCCTCGCTGCGTTGCTGGCCACTCTCGATGGCCTTGACCGCCTCCACCGCGCCCGACTGCACGGCTTCGATAATCTGGTGAATCTCGGCGATCGACGCTGCCGTGCGCTGAGCCAGGCTGCGCACCTCGTCAGCGACCACGGCAAAGCCACGCCCGGCCTCCCCTGCGCGGGCGGCCTCGATGGCGGCATTAAGGGCCAGCAGGTTGGTCTGCTCGGCGATGCCGCGGATCACCTCGAGCACCTTGCCGATGCGTGAACTGTCATTTTCCAGGTCGCGGATGACCGCGGCAGTGCCGGCGATCTCGCGGTTGACCACACCGATGATGTCGATGGTCTGCTGCATCACCTGCTCGCCTGCCTGGGCGCTGTGGTCGGCATCATCGGCGGCGCGTGCCGCCTCGGCAGCGTGGCGGGCCACTTCCTGGGCGGTGGCGGACATCTGGTGCATGGCCGTGGCGACCTGGTCGGTACGCTGGAACTGGTCGTGGGTACCGCGGGCCATGTCACCGGCGATGCTGCGCAACTGGCCACTGGCACCTTCCAGCTCCTGGGCGTTGTCCTTGAGCCGGCCAACGGTCTCGGCGAGGAAGTCACGCAGGGTGTTGGCAGCTCGCGCCAGGCGGCCCAGTTCGTCCTCGCGGCGGCTGTCGACGCGGGCGGCGAAGTGGCCCTGGCTCAGCTGCGCAACGTATTCGATCAGTTGGCCAATCGGCTCGATCAGGCTGCGGTTGACCCGCCACAGGCTGAGCAGGCCGACCATCAACGCCGAACCGAGCATCACCAGCACGCCCAGCCATACGGTGCGTTCGGCATCAGCATTGATCTGGGCGGCCCGGGCCCGGGCGTCGGCGCGCAATTGCTCGACCAACGCGCTCATCTGCTCGCTGGCAGCCCGATCCACCCCCTTCACCGCCTGGTCACCGGCTACCGGATCACCACCCGCCGCCAGAAACGCCTGGCGCCCCTGCTCGTAGGCCTGGCCCAGCTGCCGATGGCTGTCACGCAATTGCTGCAAAGGCGCCTTGAGCTTGGCGTCACTGCTGTCGATCAGTTGCCCCAGCAACTGCTGCACCTGTTGCTCACGGGCCTGAAACTGCTGCCAGTACTTTTCCAGCTCGGCTGGCTGGCGCCCACGCAGCAGCACATTCTTCCATTCCTGCACCTGGATCTTGAACTGCAGGTTGGCTTCGTCGATCAATTGCGAGGCCCGCAGCGGCCCGTCCACCAGTTCGCCATAGCCACGCACGCTGGAGGACAGGAACTGGAAGCACATCAGGGCGATCAGCAGCATGGTCGCCAGGCTGCCGCCGAGCAGGGTGAGAATTTGCACTCTGAGTGATTTACGCAACATCGCGGATCTCGGGAACAAGGAATAAGGAAATGGCGCGCCATTGCAGCGCCGCGACAGACATCCGTGTCCTCGTTCGCAGGCCAAAAAAAAGCTGCCATCAATCGATAGCAGCCAGGTCGAGCACTTACGCAACAGTTGAATTCAATACTCTCAGGCAATTGCTACAGAAATGTTACACATACGCGACACTTAGCCCGTGGTGAACTGCAACTCGGCCAGGCGAGCGTACAACGGGCTTTGCTCGATCAACTGCCGATGCGTGCCGACCGCGACCACCCGCCCCTTGTCGATCACTGCAATGCGCTCGGCGTGTTGCACCGTGGCCAGGCGGTGCGCAATGACCAGCGTGGTACGCCCGGCCATCAGGCTCGGCAGCGCCTGTTGGATCAGGTGCTCGCTTTGCGCATCGAGGGCGCTGGTGGCCTCGTCAAGCAGCAGGATCGGCGCATCCACCAGCAGCGCCCGGGCGATTGCAAGACGCTGCTTCTGCCCGCCGGAGAGGCCGACGCCGCCCTCGCCCAACGGCGTCTGGTAACCCTGTGGCAGTTGCCGAATGAATTCGTCGGCATGGGCACCGCGGGCTGCCGCCTCGACGTCAGCCAAGGTCGCCTCGGGCCGACCGTAGCGGATGTTGGCCTCGACCGTGCCGCGGAACAGTGACGGGTTCTGCGCCACCAAGGCAAACTGGCGGCGCAGGTCGTCCGGATCCAGCGCCGTGATCGGCTGGCCATCGAGCAGGATCCGCCCCTGTTGCGGATCGTAGAAACGCAACAGCAGGTCGAACAGGGTCGACTTGCCCGCCCCCGACGGCCCCACCAGCGCCACGGTCTGGCCTGGCTCGACGGTCAGGCTCAGGTGATCGATAGCGGCCACTGAAGGCCGCGAGGGATAGGCGAAGGTCAGTTGCTGCAGTTCGATGCGCCCACTGGCACGCTGCTGCGCCAGGCTCACGGGGGCCTCAGGGGCCAGAATCGTGCTGTTCGCCGCCAACAGTTCGGCTATGCGCTCGGCGGCCCCAGCGGCGCGCTGCAACTCGCCGATCACTTCACTCAGGGTGCCGAAGGCACTGCCGACGATCAGGCTGTAGAACACGAACGCTGCCAGTTCCCCTGCGGAAATACGCCCGGCGATCACATCCATCCCGCCCACCCACAGCATCACTCCGACCGCACCCAGCACCAGCACAATTACCAGGGTGATCAGCCAGGCACGCTGGGCAATCCGTTGCCGGGCCACGGCGAACGCGGCTTCCACGGTACCTGCGAACAGCTCGCGGTCGAGTGCCTGGTGGTTGTATGCCTGCACGGTCTTGATCTGGCCCAGGGTCTCGGCCACATAGCTGCCCACGTCGGCCACCCGGTCCTGGCTCTGCCGCGACAGGCGGCGCACCCGCCGGCCAAACAGCAGGATTGGCGCCAGCACCAGCGGCAAGGCCACCACCACGATGCTGGTGAGCTTGGGGTTGGTAAAGAACAGCAACACCACGCCACCAATCACCATCAGCGCATTGCGCAGGAACATCGACAGCGACGAGCCGATCACCGATTGCAGCAAAGTCGTGTCGGCGGTCAGCCGTGACTGGATCTCGGAGCTGCGGTTGTCCTCGAAAAAGCCCGGGTGCAAGCCCACCAGGTGATCGAATACTGCGCGGCGGATATCGGCAACGCAGCGCTCGCCGATCCACGACACCAAGTAGAAGCGGCTGAACGTACCCGCCGCGAGGGCCAGCACCAGTATCAGGAACAGCCCGATAGTCTGGTTCAGTTGGTGCGCGGAGCGGGTCATGAAGCCCTGGTCGACCAACAAGCGGATACCTTGGCCCATGGACAAAGTGATGGCGGCGGTGACGACCAGCGCCAGCAAGGCAAGCAATGCCTGACGGCGGTAGGGGCGCATGAACTGCCAGGCCAGGCGCAGTGCGCGGCGTTGGCGAGAGGAAGCCGGTTCGGGCATGGCGCAGACCACAATTGCAGGAAGACTGAAGACTACCATTCATCCATGCCGACAGTGGCTATAACCCATCGTTCTAACAGGTCTCTGGAGCTTTGCCGCGCTTTCTGCTGGACTGTTCAGGCCTTGGTGCCCGTAAACTTTTGTAACAGGCCAGTCATGGTACAGGTTTAACCTGAGCCGGAACCTGATGAGGAGAGATGCAATGAGCTTGCAACATGGCAGCGACACCGTGAAAACGCAGAACAAACCACAGCCCAAGGCCTGTGGTTCGATCATCGACGCCCAGGGCCGCGAGATCGAAATTACCGAGCAGATGATCCAGAAGGCCTGCAAGGACTTGGAAGACAGCCGCGTGAAGAAGTTACGCCAAGGCTGAAGCACGAATGCTTTGAAACCCGGCCTTATGCCGGGTTTTTTATTTCAGCCTGCACTGGCATCAGGCCAGAACACCGCCCAGGGCACTGACCATTTGCGCCAACTGTGGTGCCTCTCCCTTCACTCGCACCGCCAACCCCTCGATCTCCCGCCGCGGTGGATACTGCTTGCGCAACTGGTCGAACGCTGCCCGCTGCTCGGCCACATTGTCACTCAGGCTGCGACGGAATTCGGCATCGTCACGCCGTGGGTCATACACCGCCCGGCACAACGTCGCCAGGGCCCAGGCAGGTTCCGCGGTGCCATCGAACTCGATTTGCGCCAGCGGCGGTGCTGGCAGCAGGTCGGCCAGTTGCACCTTTTCGGCTTCACCCAGGAAGCGACACAAGGCCTGATATATCTGCGCCGTGCCGCGCTGGCGGCCATCCAGGCTGTAGCCGGCAATATGCGGCGTGGCCAAGGTGCACAAGTCTGCCAGTTGCAGGTCGACCTGCGGCTCGCCTTCCCACACATCGAGCACCGCGTGCACGTCTTCGCGATCCAGCAGCAGCTCGCGCAGTGCCACGTTGTCCACCACCGGCCCGCGGCTGGCGTTGATCAGCCAGGCACCCGGGCGCAGCTGCGCCAGTTGTGCTTCGCCCAGCAGGTGCCAGGTCGGATGCTCGCCGCCGCGTTGCAGCGGGGTGTGCAGGCTTATCACGTCGCACTGTTCAAGTATCGTCGTCAGGCTGACAAAGTCGCCGCCCTCGGTTGCCTGGCGCAGTGGGTCGCAGACCAGCACCCTCCAGCCCAGGCCGTGCAGTACACGCACCAAGCGGCCACCGACTTCACCGGCGCCCACCACACCGTAGGTGCGTTGAGGCAGCGCGACGCCGTCCAGTTCTGCCAGGGTCAGCAGGCTGCCCAGCACATAGTCGACCACTCCACGAGCGTTGCAGCCCGGCGCGCTGCTCCAGTGGATACCTGCTTCGGCGAAGTAGCCCAGGTCCAGGTGGTCGGTGCCGATGGTGCAGGTGCCGACGAAGCGCACCGTGCTGCCTTCGAGCAGTTGCCGGTCGACCTTGGTCACCGAGCGCACCAGCAGCACATCGGCGTCTTTGACGCTGGCGGCGTCGAGGCTGCGGCCGGGATAACGGCGGATCTCGCCGAAGCCTTCGAAGAAGGCATCGAGCAGCGGGATATTCTCGTCGGCAACTATCAGCATGGCGCTCTCCTGTCTGGGGAACGCAGTGTAGGCGCTACGCGAGGTGTGTTCCAGCGCGGTTCAATCGGCTTTCTTGCGGATCCAGTACAGGTAGGTGCCGGCCTCTTCCTGCTGCTGCAGCAATTCGTGGCCGAGGAAATTGCAGAACTTGGGGATGTCACGACGGGTCGACGGGTCGGTGGCTATGACCTTGAGCAGGCCGCCGGCGGCCAGGTTACGCACGTGCTGGTGCAGCATCATCACCGGTTCCGGGCAGTTCAGGCCGGTGGCGTCGAGGATGGCATCGGGGGTGAAATCAGTCATGGGGGGCTCCGCAAATGATCGCTATTGTGGCGCATCGCGCAGCGAGGACCAATAGCCATTCATGAGTGCCAAATCTGAGCCCCCTGGCACTGCTTTGGCTTCGGCTTTGGCTTTGGCTTTGGCTTTGGCTTTGGCTTTGGCTTTGGCTTTGGCTTTGGCTTTTGCTTTTGCTTTGGCTTTGGCTTTGGCTTTTGCTTCTAAGCGCGCGATAGCTCAGGCGCCGCAGAGTGCGACTTCAGGAGGCCGAACGCAGGCGTCTGGAGGGCCAGGGTGCGCAGCACCCCTTCGGCGTAGCCGAAGGCGCGAGATGTAGACTTGCGTAGCAAGTCGTAGGCCGCGCGGGCCCGGAGGGCGCCGGAGTGAGGGGACCCCGGAGCGCAGCGCAGGGGCCGGATGATGGGAGCCGGGGTTTTTG